>NZ_JAYFPU010000007.1:0-1637 GCF_034927525.1 Christensenella sp. | reverse complement strand
TATTGTGTGTGATACTTGCCTTAAAAAAAGCCTCACCAAGTATCACCAAGTATCACCAACTTTTTCGATAGTAATTCATTACATATTTCTGCTATTTATTCTTTCTATATAGGATCTTTAGTTAGCATGCTTCTGCGATTTATTTTGCAGGTGAGCAATTTTCGTCTACACCCGGATGTACACAGTTTGTACACCCCCGTGTATACGGTCTGTAGATCCGGGTGTATAATACCGGTACACCCGGGTGTATGAAAAGTTTTGCAAGGAGAAGATTAAAAAGACAAAATAACTTATATCTTTGCAGATAGTGAGTTCATCGCAATATTTGAGCGGTATAGATAGATTTGACTTTATAGCATATTGCGAAAAATAAATGGCATTAATATTAATAAATATATAACTTTATGAGAATACGTATAATACCAGTCATTGTAATTTCTATGTTTATCTGCCAACAGATCTATTGTAATAGGCATGATAATAGTTTTATAAAAGCTGAGAGTAGATTTATTGCATTCCTGAATAATGAAAATTGCAATTTAGAGATAAAAATGAATGTTGAAATTCGATTAGATTCTGTTACTGTTAAAAAAGATACATTATATTTTGAATATAAGTTAATTAATAACACTGCTAAAAACTTACTATTTTACCATATTCAATCTTTGAATATCAAATTAGAATCTTTAACAGAATCCAATTATCCAAAATGTAGTATTTACATTATTAATAGCAATAAAAAATTGCCTGACAATGCTATAGTGCGGCACCGAGATTATTTCGTTGTTGATAGTAATAACAACATTACAATACAGAACCTATATAAGAAAGCTCAGATTCAAGACAAAGAGTATTCATATATTCTACTTCCGGCAGGAAACTATAAAACATTTATTGGGAAAATATATATTGGGAAATATCAACTGCTAGGAAAATCATTTGAACTAAAACTGAGATATTTATCGTCATATAATAAACATTTCATCAATCAATTTAAAATGATGCAATCAAAGAATCCCAAATTAAAAGAATACGAAAAATATGAAGGAGTTATAGAATCAAACTGTATTCCTTTTACATTATATTAAGTAGTCTTGATCAACATAACGCACCTACCTAGATTCATAGACGTTGCATCTTATAGGAGTTAACAAAATATATAAAAATGAAACAGAAATATATTGTTATATTTTACATTGCAATATTAATATGTGCATGTAGTCAATCAGGTATTGATAAAAAACATGAGAACAATAAGGATTTAAAGATTCTGAACGACTCTGTTATTGAATTAATTTTAACTTTTCAGAGCAGCCAAGACTCTATGCTCCTCAATCATGCTTTAGTCTTAAATAATAAAGCAATGGCTTTAGATTCCAGTAATAGCAATTTGTTATACAATTTAAACGTTAGAGCTCAGATATTAGCATTACTAAATAAGAAAAAAGAGGCTTTCTTGCTAAAAGAGAGAACACTGAGTAAGGATAAATTCAATGTTGACAGATTGATATATTATGGACAAAAAAACAGGTTAATAGGGCGGATGGATTCATCTGAAATATATTTTAACGCTGCATTAATACAATGCGATAAATTATTAGAAGACACTCTCAATATTGATGTAATAATCAAAAAAG
>NZ_JAYFPU010000225.1:0-8935 GCF_034927525.1 Christensenella sp. | reverse complement strand
CCTGTAATTTCCGTCTGGTTCAATTTTATATTGAAGCCGCTGTTGTCCCAATCATATGCATAAGCTCTGGGTGCGAGACGCTCGATCAATAATTCCATTTTTTGCAAATTTACAGGCATCTTAATACCTCCGTAATCTGTTCATGCAGTTCGCTCATTTTTTTTCTGTATTCCTCTGTATTTCTTCCTTGCTTTGCATGTTCAATGACATATTCCAATTTCTTCTTTCTTGACATTAAATATTGCTTCAAAGGAGGCTGGCGCTTTTCCAGCAACCTCCTGCCAAAAAAAAGCTCTAATTGATTTGGCATATCATCTTCACCTGAAACCACTTCCATCAACTGATAATAATGGTTTTCCTCTTGCACAAGCTCCTCATCGGCAATCAAGAAATTATTCTCATATAAAAAAACACGCAACTCATACTCATTGCCGTGCGGCATGCAGATTATCTTCTTAGCGGAATGCGCAATTTCAAGATCGTTCTCCAGAATGCTACGTACCAAAAAGCCGCCCATGCCGGCGAGGATGATTACATCCGCTTCTCCTTTTACAAGAACGGATAACCCGTTTCCATTACGGGCGTCTAACCGGTCCTTCCAACAATTGCCGCATGCCAGGTCGATCGTTTTTTGCAAAGATTTTTCACTGATGTCTCCGGCAATGATTTTATCCGCTCTTGTCTCTTTGATCAGCGCTTCGCCGACCAATCCATGATCACATCCAATATCCGCAGCAATATGCACATGGTCAATTTTATCAACGATTGCTCGCATACGCCGGGATAACTTATCTTCCATAGGCCATAATCAGATAAGGCGGCTCTATACGCCGCCTTGAATCCACACTCCAATACTTAATACAACATCAATCTATTTGTGTCATTATAACAAATTAAAAGTTATCCTTCAACAGGATTTTGCAGCATCCGCCCTTTCCTGCAAATAAGTCTTCTGGCTGAATAAATCCTTAACAGACATCTCCTTTAAATAGACTTCCATTTGTTTTTTGACGTCGTTGAAATATCGTACAATCTCATCTTCTCCGTCGTATTTACATGCGCTTTTGGGCGATTCATAGAGCTCTAACGTTCCCTCGATCGCCTTGATTACTTCATATACGGAAATCTGCTCAATTCCTTTCACAATTCGATACCCGCCATCGCGTCCTTGCTCTGATTGGATCATACTATTTTCGCGTAATTTTGCCAACACTTTTGACAAATATTCATAAGATATTCCCAATGCCAAGGATATTTCGGTTCCTGTTGCAAGCCGTTCTCCATTCTTACCCAAATAATACAATATTCTCAAAGCATAGCCAAGAGTCGTTTGAAATTTTTTCATTTCGCTTAGATCTACCTTTCCGTCTCCTATAAGAATGAAACCCAAACCATCAGCTTTGCCGTGATCGCAAATACCGCCTGTTTATGTTCATATCATTTGTTTTGGAGTATTCGCTCATCGCCTAAGATCTGGGCAACTGAAAACGTCCGTCATTCAATTCCCAAAAAAGTTCAAATCTGGTTACATCTACAGGTTTCATAAAATAATATCCCTGCACAAGATCAACGCCCAGCCCCTTCACCATCTTCAACTGTTCTTCCGTCTCTACCCCTTCACAAACGATTGTCATACTCAATTGTTTTGCCATTTCGATCAAGCTGCTGAGAACAATATTTGTTCTGTTTCTTTTTTCTTCCTGAGATAAGTAAAGTACAAAGCTGCGGTCTAATTTTAATTCGTCAAAATTGATATTCAGCAACAGGTCTTCCGAGGAATATCCTGACCCATAATCGTCCATAGATATCCGGTATCCATGCTCCCGCAGTTCCTTAGACGCTTTGATCGCGCGTTCGTAAGAGTCAAAGAAAATATTTTCTGTTAACTCAAACATAAGCAAAGACGGATCAATCTCATAGCGCTGCGTCAATTGACAAATTTTTTCCACCAAGTCACTGTGTTGCATATGAATTCTTGACAAATTCAAAGAGATCGGTACGACCGGTTTTCCCTGATCTAATTTATTGCGCAAATACTGACAAACCTTTTCATAAATCTGAAAATCCATGTCAACGATGCTTCCATTGCGCTCCATCAGCGACAGAAACTCGCTTGGTCCAGTCGCCAGAACAGTACCTTTTTGGGGCAGCCTACACAACGCTTCCGCCGATACGATTTTTCCGGTTTGCACGTCCACCTGCGGCTGCAGGAAAAATTCGAATTCATCGTTTTGCAAAAGGGTTTTCAGCTTAGAGACCAATTGCGCCTCTCGCATCTGCTTTTGCTGCATGTGATCGTCATACAGGAGAAATTTTGTATTGTAATCCGTTTTAGCAAGTTTACGCGCAATATTTGCATGGTCCAGAGCGTCGTTCATGCCCTTGTATGTGTCTAAAGCAATAGGACATATGCCGCCGACAATTTCAATTTTACACTTAGGGTGATATGAACGCTGCTGCTGCAAAAATTTTTCTGCTCGCTTGTTCAATTCGACCATTTTTTTCTCCAGCGTTTCTCCTTTATCTAATGTAAAAATAATGATAAAAAAGTCAGACAGTATGCGCGTTCCTACGTAAACATTGAGATTCTGTCGCAAAAAATCCGCAAACGCAAGCAACTGCCTGTCGCCTTCAGAAAAACTGTAGTAATCATTCAACGTCTTGAAGTTTAAGATGTCCGCATACAAAATCGCAAGCTTCTTTGATTTTCCGTTCTTTTGGGCAGAGGCGCCTTTCGACATTGTTTTTTGCAGCACGCTAAAGGTCGGAAAATGGGTAATAGGATCGTATTCTATATTCGAATCACGTTCTGTTTGCGGCAATGTACGAATGACTTTTGACGGTTCGATAAAAGAACAGTCCTGCCGGGCGTCAGACAGTATTTTCTCAGAAGCTTCATAAGCGCCCTTATGGTATTCCGTAACTTTATAATGCATACGCAACGCATGCATGTTCTTTGCATATGCTTTTTTTAGAATTCCATGGCTTTTCTTGATTTGTAAAATTGCAATGTTGTCTGAATAATTTCTCAATTTCACAATAAAGTCACACTTATCGATGCGGCATACATAGCCGTCGTTTCCAAAACATTGCTGAAGGCTGCTTGCCACATCCTTGACGAATTGATCCGATTCCATGCTATTTAGCTTTTCTAAAAAATCAAAACCAACATAACAAACAGTAAACTTTGCTTCCTGTTCCACCGCCTCATCGATCAGCTCATAATAAAACTCTCGATTAAAAACGCCTGTAAGCGAATCATATATGCTGTTTTGCTCACCGGCAGTATCAGTTGCTTCGCTGTTGAGATTAATCCAATATGCATATGCTTGATTATTTTTCCAGACAATAGGAAAACGATAAACCTGGTATTTTATATCCTTGCCAATATCTATCGTAGCCATTCCATCGCCTTCCAAGGATGAAAATTTGGAATAAAGCGTTTTCATTTCCTTGGGATGCTCTTTTTCTTCGCGAACCGCCATGGAATTTTTATAGAGGTCCCTATCACTATTTTCTTCAAAAATAATGATAGGCTCGTTGAAGCGATTCATTAGGTATTGCATGAAGTCGTTTGATTCCATGCACAACTTCATCATATCCTCAGCGCGTTTTGTCTCAAGAGCCAGGTTATATTCCCGTTGTTTTAGCTGTTCGGTCAGCAAATTAAAGGCTTCAGAAAACTCTCCCATAAATTCAATATGCTGGTTATAATCGCCCTGTGTAATCTGCCTGATCTGCCACGTCATGTACGCAAGATTGGAACAAAGGGATTTGAGCGGCCAGCACAACGGATTATCTTTTGCGGGATGCGATACAATGAAATCGCCATTTGCAATTCCGGTTGCATATTCCCTTGCTTCCGTAACACAATGGCTCAAGAAATTAAGCCCCTCGCCTAAATCTCGGAACTCTGCTGATAGTTTGGATATATCAAGGATTTGTTCATTCTCTGTATTGTACAGTATGTCTTTTAAAAACTGAAACAATACCTTTTCATCATTATTTGGCATTAACGTTTCCCTGGATTCTATTTATTTTATATGCGCCTCAAATCTGCATACTCTATCTCCGGTAGCCCAACAATCGATTTCAGTCACGATATATTCTTTTCCGGTATATTCACTCAATATACCTGCAATAAACCCTTCATCATAGTTGCACACCGTTTCTCCCAACACCGGCAAACCCGAACAGTCCAGATCTTCGGCAACTGTGAGAATTGCTTTTCCCGTTGCCGCGTCAAATTTCTCGATTCTTAATATGCCGATTTTACTTTGAGATAATACTGTTTTCAACTGGGCAATAAAGTCGTCAAAATCCAACTTCTGGCCCAAATTTGCCTGATAAAATGTGCTGCCGGCCTTTTCTCCCGCTTTGCGAAAAAGCTCGATCATTTTATCTTTTCCCAACTCATTTACAAGAACATCGCGCAGGGTATATTGAAACAAACGATATACCTCAACCGGCATTTGCTCCCCCAGGTTGATACGGCCATTCTTAATGTCGCCAAGCTCACTTCCCAAGTTTGCTGTATGCTTTTTCTGAAAAATATTCTCCATAAGATGTTCTCCTCCTTATTCCATTAAAAAACCGCACAATGAATACGGTTTCTTCTCTGCGATACAATAACTAATCTTCTTTTTGCGCGTTTTCTTTCAACCCAGCAAGCTCAACCAGATTAACATTCACATGCGCTGCCGCTTGATTTTCCAAAACTACCTTTTTGAGCGCCTCGTACCGGAATACACGCATTGTCTTTGGGGCTTCAATCCCTATCTTTACCCGGTCGGAATCAATGCTAAGAAGCGTGATCTTAATATCATCTCCGATCACAACGGATTCATTCGCTTTTCTCGACAATACCAGCATCTGTTCCCACCTCCCCTTCTCTTTTGTAGTATTCCATGAGAGCCTCAAACGCCGGCTCGCTGATGGGGAAGGTTTTATAGTCCATCATGACTTGCGCCCCAATCATTTCTTTGATATTAATTAGGAGCGGAGCCATGAGGTTTATCGACATTTTAGAAAGATCATCCGGTATTACCATAATACAAAGAACAACGAGATCCTCCTCATTATGCGTACGAATCAACTCAAGCTCAGAATCGTCAACCTCAATTTCATATTCCGATTTTAACAAGAACGGATTGATAATCGGTATCGATATATCCGGCTTGTCAATACTTTGCAGCCATTGGATCGGTTCCGTCTGATCGCAACGAATAATCGCATATTTTCCCAGTCCTTCGAGACCTGGAAGTCCCCCATCAAATGTTATAATGCTTTGGTCATTGATCTCTATTGTTCCAAAACGTTCAGATTCTATCTTCACTGCATAACCCTTCTTTATCATATCTTTTTATCTACCTTGTCTCCGTTCTTTTTTGGGATATTGTCTTCGTTAACCGATATCTTTACATCCCCATGATTCCTCAACCGTATCTCGACCGAATGAGGCGTTACCATAATATCCGGCATAAAATCCTCCGTCCAGATGATTTCCACATCACCGGGAGACCATTCGATTCTCATTGCGCCTTCCGTCCATTCAATCTCAGGGGACGGCGCGCCTGACGACATCGACATTTCAGGAATGTCGCCCATCATATTATTATACGCCCATTCCCCCACTACATTTTGGGATGTGCCGAAATATGTCTCCAGCGAACCAAAATAATCTCCGCCCTCTACTATTTTCTGGACGGCGTCTCTTGTCATCTGCCGCGCGAGCTGCATCGTGTGCTGGCGAAAATATTCCGGAGAACGAATGCCGCGGTCGGCCCAGACCTGCTTCCAATTGACTTTCATCTCAGGGCGCTGATGAACCACTTCCATTTGCGCGCGCGTTGTTTTTACTTGGAATTTGCGTTGCACGTGGTTTTTGATATCAAGTTGAGCGCGCGTTGAAGATATATCCAGTGATGCCCTGCTCGTATTAATGTTGAGCGACCTCATTACGCATCTCCCCTTTCAGCAAATCATTCCAAAACCGTTTCTATCGTAAAAAGTCCATCAGAGTGGGCTGTATAATTTGCGCTCCACTCGCCAATGCCTGTTTAAAAATAGCCTCGCTATACTTATAGTTCATAATTGTCTGCGCCTGGTCGATATCCTCGATATTAGAACGAACAGCTTCATAGTTGATCGCGTCCAGAGAATATCTGTTCACCATTGCATCCAACTTTGTCGTTCGTGTTCCCGTCCCGACAATACATGTAAGCAATTGATCCTGAATGCCCGAGAGCGAAGTAATATATTTCGCAATTTCCTCATTGGAAGCGCCGTTTTGTAAATCGTTCTGCAAATTGATCAGGATGTTAAACATATTATTATCGCCCGTTCCGACAACGTCTATTCCCGTATAAGATACGTTAAATTTCATATTATATCCAATTTCAAACTGGATATTTTGCGTAGCCTCTTCACCGAGCTTTGTCGTCACAAATCCAGCGGAAGAAACCATTTGCGCGACAGCCTTTTCTGCAGTATCCTTAGATGGGTCAAGCGCGTCGGCCGCAGGATCCGTCGTCCATGAAATCACGCCCAGTCCTTGTGCGGACAGATCGATTTCCTGCGCGGCAACATCGGCGGCGCTCACTGTATGCGTATATACAACGCTACCGTAAGAGTTCAAAAAACGTATCTGGTCTCCGTCAGCCTCCATTGTATATTTTTCTTTTTCGTCTCTGATTTGTCCTGTCCATGAAAGACCGTTCGCATCGACCGCAGCCTTAGCGTCAGGCCCCATGACCGCATCAGAAAAACCATTGGCAATCGAGCTTGTGGTTACAGTACCCGCCGAAGCGATCGCCCCGGCGATCTCATCAGCAGTGGGAACCGTTGCGCCATTTTTCCATGAAAGAGTGCCGAAGCTTTTTCCGGAAGCGTCGCGCAATTCAATGCTTGCGCCCTTCTCCGCCGCCCAACCCGTTGGATCAATCGTTATTACCGAACTGTTTCCCTGTTGGTCAGTGAAGGTCACCTGATCTCCGACAGAAGTAATGGTATAATTGTCTGGTGCGGAAAGCATTCCGTTCCATTTAAATCCGGAGGCGTTTGCCGTATCTGAGATCGCCGTACCTGGCGAAACATTCTTTCCTACCTTGGAAAGATCAATTCCATTATACAAAACGCCCGTCAGATTCCCCGCCGCATCCCGCTGCGCTACAAACGGCGCATTGGTCGTATTAAACCCGGCAAACGTATAACGGTCGCCGTTGACAGAATTGCATGTTTCAATCAACTGGTTAGTCAACTCTGCGATTTGTTTCGCATAGATTTTTTTGTCACCTTCATTTTTTACGCCGGAAGCCGCTGTGACCAGCTCTCTCATATCGATGATAACCTGTTCCATCTCATTTAAAGACGTTTCCGTTTGCGTTACCCAACTGCATTGTTCTGATATTGCTCCAAGCGTCGTATCTGTTGCCGCGCATTTAAACTACTCAGCACGCCTATCGGGTCATCCGAAAGTTTTACGATCTTGCGGTTGCTCGCGAGTTGGTCATTATATTTTCCAACACGCCGCATCCCTGCATTCAAATTGCTTAACAAATTATCTATCATCATTGAGTTTGTTATTCTCATACCTATCCTCCTGCCAGTCCGGCCTTACAAGCTAAAAATAATTATCTGCCTACCAGCCCCATTTTATTGATCAGCGTATCGAGTTGCTCGTCAATTGCCGAAATCACGCGCGAAGCCGCGCTGTACGCATGCCCAAAACGAACCACATTTGTCATCTCTTCATCAAGCGAAACGTCGCTGACTGATTTGCGCTGCTGTTCCAGATGCGCCTTCATGACCGCCTGTCCGTCGGCAGTATCGTGTATGTGGCTCATTTGCGTGCTGATGTCGCTCATAAGGCCTTTATATACGCTGTCAATATTATCCGGGTTGCCTTCGTCATTTTTCTTAGTGATTAATTCCGCTAAAGCAATCGCAATTTTTGCGTTTCCCTTTTGATCATTTACATCCCCCGTAGTGGCAACAGGCATATCCGACGCCGCAATATTGAAAACATCTTTCAAGATATCGTCGCTGATCCTGAAATTCTGGGCTGTAATCTGGCTGTAATCCTTTTTGGTCGGATCATTGGCGTCCGCCGGAACGTAGAAGAAGCTAATGCCCGTCTTGCTTTCTCCATCCGCTTCATTTGGGATGGTATACCCTTTTTCATGCACGCTGTTCATGTCCGATGCGATTTTTTGACAAAGCTTATTGAGCTGTTGCACAATATATGGAATACCAATTTCATCCTTAGAATTTCCGTCCCGCACATCCATATAGCCGCGCAATGCGCCGTTTGTCACATTGACAGCGTTTGCCGTTGCATTTCCTTCTCTGTCCGCCCAATAAACGCCATACAGTTGGGTTGCGCCGCCATCAAGCGGATTGGCAACATTTTTCTCCGCCGCAAGCTGCTGATACTGGCCATGCCGGACAAGGTTTTTTCCTTCTATCTCCACTACCAACTGTCCGTTCATATCCTCATAAGAATTCACATTAATGAGCCCCGAAAGCGTATCTAGAAGAGTGTTTCTCTGATCACGCAGATCGTTTGCTTTTGCTCCTGAAAGCTCATAACCATAAATTTGTTCGTTGAGACGCGCGATTGTCTTTGCGATATCGTTGATTTCATTTACGGTGATCCTAACGCTTTCATTGAGCGTATCCTGTTGCTCTATCAGCCTGTCATAATATGAATTCATTGTTTGCGTCATCTTGATTGCATTTTGTTGGACATTGTCACGAATACTCCTCGACTCAGGGGCTTTTTCCAACTCATATAACGAATTGTAGAAGCTGGAGAAAATAGCGGACACGCCTGTTGATGTCAGCATATCGTCAAGCTCGTTATTGAACAATGACTCCACGTATTCAAAATACTGCTCTTTTGTCTGCCACTTGGCTGTTACCGTATTCTCTTTGC
>NZ_JAYFPU010000170.1:0-3689 GCF_034927525.1 Christensenella sp. | reverse complement strand
TTGGGCGCAAAAGCAGTGTTCGGAGAATCCTTTGTGTGCGGAGGCAGCTACACGCTAACCGTATCTGTACAGGCGGCAGAGAACAGCAATGTTCTCTTTCTACCCTTTGAGAGGGTTATGCATATTTGTCCCAGCGCCTGCGGGTTTCACAATGCCCTGATTAAGAATATGGTTGAGCTTATTGCTCGAAAAAACATCAAGCTGATGGAGAGCCTAGAAATTACTACAAAGCATTCCCTGCGGGAAAAGATGCTGGCCTATCTGTCTCAGCTTGCTCAAGAGCAGGGTTCAACAATTGTCACGGCTCCTCTTGGGCGTGTTGATCTGGCCGATTTTTTGGGAGCCGATCGCAGCTCGCTCACAAGAGAACTGAACCGGATGCAGGGCGACGGGCTCATCAATTTCGACAAAAATACCTACACACTTTTGAATGCGCAATAACAGGAATGCAGCGCAAAGCTGGACATCCGTCTATTCTCCATTCGAGTGATGCATCCGCACTTGACAACCCACCTTTATTTCAGTATATTAGCAATGTCTAAAATAATGAAATGGAGCTGATTAATTTTGCAAACAAAAAGAGTCGCACAAGTGGAGGAGGAATGTGTCGCCTGCGGCAATTGCGCCAAATGCTGCCCCTTTGGCGCAATTACTGTGTATAAGGGGCTACACGCTGTAGTTGATGAAATCTGCTGTAAGGGCTGCGGCAAATGCGTCGTCGCATGTCCAGCCGATGTAATCGTATGCAAAAAAAGAGAGGTGGAATCCGCATGAAGGCAAAAAAGTGGTGGTACGATTACTTGTGGATATTTTCCTCCGTTTATTTGGCGCTCGGCTTTTTCAACATCCTGTTTGCGTGGATTGGCTTGCTTTGCTTTATCACACCGCTGCTCATTGCCATGATCGGAGGCAGTAAGGGCTATTGTAACAAGTATTGCGGCAGAGGCCAACTGTTTGAACTATTGGGAGGCAAGTTGGGTCTGTCACGAAAAAAAGCGCCTCCGAAGTTCCTGCGCTCGAAGTGGTTTCGCTATGGTTTTCTCACCTTCTTCATGGCAATGTTCTTTCTGATGCTCTATAATACCTATCTGGTATTTGCAGGGGCAACGCTCCGTGAGTCTGTCACTCTTTTATGGGCGTTTAAACTACCCTGGCAATGGACAAACACCTCATTTGTTCCGCCGGGGATCGCACAGTTTGCCTTTGGCTTTTACGGTGTGATGTTGACTTCGACGGTGCTCGGACTGGTGACGATGATTGTTTTCAAGCCTCGCTCCTGGTGTGTCTATTGCCCGATGGGAACAATGACGCAGGGTATTTGCAAAATCAAACACAGAAAGGACGCACAAAATGGAGGAGAAAGCGAAGCAAATAGCAGAACTGCTTAAAGTGTTGGCCAACGAAAATCGTCTACTGATTTTGTGTGCGCTGATGGAACAGCCCATGAATGTTGGGGAGATTTCCAAATATGTCCCCAATATCACGATGTCAGCGCTGTCACAGCATCTAACACTGCTGAAAGCACACGGCATTTTGGATTTCAACAAGTCGGGACAAACTATCACCTACTCCATTGCGGATCACCGAGTAGAGGAGATCATCCATGTGCTGAAAAAACATTACTGCGCCATATAGAGGGATATTATCATTGTAAAGGAGACGCCTGCTTTGCCAAACATTAGAACATCTACCGATACGAAGGTCAAACATGCTGACGCCGCATTTATGAAATTGAACCGAAATGAATTTACGACCGCATTTGCCTTCACGCTTGATTTTCTTGAGATGGAACTTCGGGGCAACACCAGCAATCATAACAAGCGTACCGGCCTCATCGCCGCTCAAATCGGCAGGGCAATGGGGCTTTCGGATGAGGACATCTTTGATCTGAGTTCCTATGCCATGCTGCACGATAACGGCATCACGCATGAGTGCTACAATGTTCTCTCGAAGGATGGACGTGAGCGCCTCGACTGTACTGCCTCCCATTGCCTTGTCGGAGAGAAAAATCTTGAAGCCTTCCCCTTTTTGAAAAGGCGTGAAACCGTTATCAAATATCACCACGAAAGCTACGACGGAAGCGGACCCTTTGGCATGTCCGGGGATGATATTCCGCTGTTTTCACAAATCATTGCGCTGGCCGAGCCGCTGGAAGTTGCCTATGCAGCCGGCGAAACACATGAGGACATTATAGCCGGCATTGTTGGGGACACTGGGAGCAGGTATTCGCCGCTGCTGGTTGAGGCGTTCAGGAATGCAGCGAGCGCAGTCAGCTTTTGGCTCTCTCTTGACTCCCGTTTTCTTGACTCCGAAATAGGACGTCACATCCCGGTTTACACCATCGACATTGACCTAAAGCAGTTGTTGCCCATTTCGGCCATTATGAGCGGCATCATCGACTCTAAATCACCATTTACCGCAAACCACTCCAAGGGGGCCACCGATAAAACCGCAGTTATGTGCGATTATTACGGCTTTGATGCCGCAAAAAAGACCAGAATGATGATCGCCGCTGACCTTCACGACATTAGAAAGCTCGCCATTCCCAACCACATCATCGACAAGCCCGGCAAGCTGACCGATCCCGAGTTCAGTCAAATAAAAACCCATGCATTTTATACCCGCAAGGTCATCGAGACAGTGCGCGGGTTTGAGGATATAGCCGAGTGGGCTGCAAATCACCATGAAAAGCTGGACGGCTCAGGGTATCCCTTCGGGCTGACGGCGGATGCCTGCTGCTTTGAAAGCCGACTGATCGGCTGCGTGGACATCTATCAGGCGCTGACCGAAGATCGCCCCTACCGCGCAGGCATGTCCCATGAGGAAGCGTGTAAAGTCCTTCAGGGCATGGCGAATGACGGGAAAATCAGCCGCGAAATCACGGCTGATATGATAAGCGTATTTTGCTAAAAACGGTGTGAAGGCTATCTTCACTTACTGTCCGATAGAGATAACCTCATAGCCTGCATCTTCTACGGCGGCCTTGAGTGCGGCATCCGAAACGTCGCTATCGATGGAAATAGTCGCAGTTTTCTTCTCAAGATCCACCACAGCGCTGACGCCACCGATTGCATTCAGCGCTTTTTCCACACGCGCCGTGCAGTGGCCACAGGTCATCCCCTCGATTGTCATTGTTTTCTGCATTTTCTTTTCCTCCTTCGTGTCGCTTATGTTGTCGAGTTGGCAAGCCACATCGCACTGTGAAGCAAGTCTTTGTGGCATATGCTTCGGTTTGAATAATTTGAGCCGAAGCGCATTCGTAACAACAAATACACTGCTCAGGCTCATGGCCGCAGCGGCAAACATCGGATTGAGCTTCCAGCCCAGCATAAGAAAGAATACGCCTGCCGCCAGCGGTATGCCTGCGCTGTTATAGAAGAACGCCCAGAACAGGTTTTGTTTGATGTTTCGGATAACGGCGCGGCTCAGCTCGATGGCGGTTACCGCATCCTGCAGGTCGCTTTTCATGAGTACGATATCCGCCGACTCAATGGCGATATCTGTTCCTGCACCAATCGCAATGCCTACATCTGCGCGGGCCAATGCCGGTGCGTCATTGACACCATCGCCAATCATGGCCACCTTTTTCCCGGATTCCTGCAAACGGCGGATCTCAGCCTCCTTGTCCTGGGGAAGCACTTCAGCTATGACGGTATCAATGCCCATTTCAGCCCGAATCGCTTCGGCAG
>NZ_JAYFPU010000299.1:0-3370 GCF_034927525.1 Christensenella sp. | reverse complement strand
GATGCTCACAACGACGATCATCAGGCTGATAGCGATCACGACGGGGTAGGCAAACGGTGCTGCATATTCAGGCATTTTCAGGTTCATGCCGTACCAGCCGACGATAAGCGTCAGAGGCATAAATATCATCGTGATGATAGTGAGTATCTTCATGATGTTGTTCATGCGCAGATCGACTTCCGCCTGATAGGCCTCGCGAATTTCAGAAACATATTCGCGCAGGCTTTTTGTTTTGTCGTACAGCCGCTGCGTCTTGCCATAGATAATATTCAAAAAGCGCACGGAATTTTTGCTGAAAATGTGCTTTTCGTTCATGGAAAGGGATTCCAAAATATTCAAAAGCTGTTCGTAATAGCGCATAATGACCATCAGGTGCTTGCGCTTGTCGATGATGGTTTTGGTAAAATTCCCTTGCTTATCTGTCAGCACGTCGTCCTCTAAGTCGCCGATCTGTTCCTCAATCTTATCGAGGGATTCGAGATCGTCGTCGAGGATATATTCAAAAAACGCGCATACAAGCCTGCCGATGCTTGCTTCGCTTTTGTTGAGGTGTGCGAAGCGGTCGAGCAAGGAAGCAAGCTCGCTGCACTGGTCGCATACAAAATGCAGATGACCCGGATGCAGAAAAATATAAATGGGCGGGCTGTCCCTCAGTCGGTGCTCAAATTCGTAAAAGGGAATACACAGCAAATCAAAATCCTCGTGGGATTCAAAACGAATAGACGTGTTTTCTAAAATCTGGGGGAGCATATCTGCGGGGATATCCGTCAAGTAGGTCGAAACTTCTTTTGTGGTGGACACAGAAACATATTCCGTGCTTTTTTGGCTGTCGATAGCCTTTGCGGGCGACATCGCACCGTTCATGATTTCGTAAAGCATAGCTTCCCACCTCTTTTCGAGTATAGTATAGCATTCGTATAGAAAAAAGGCAAAATCCTTGTTCAATAATATACGGTGGTTATGCTATAATAAAATGTATATAAATTTTGGCGAGGAGAGTTGTTATGTCTAAGCTGTGGGGCGGAAGATTTGAGGGAAGTACGGATGAATTTGCGGAGGGGTTCCAGTCCTCCATCGGTTTTGATTGCCGTATGTACCGTGAAGATATTTTGGGCAGCATCGCGCACGCGCGTATGCTGGGCAAGCAGGGGATCATCCCCAAAGAAGACGCAGACAAGATCATTGAAGGCCTGAAAGGCATCCTTGCGGATATCGACGCGGGAAAGGTCGATTTTTCTGTGCACGACGAAGACATCCACATGAATGTGGAACGGCTGCTGACCGAGCGCATCGGCGACGTGGGCAAGAAGCTGCACACAGGGCGCAGCCGCAACGATCAGGTCGCTACGGATTTCCGGCTGTATATGCGCCGTGTGACAGGCGAGACGGTGCAAAATCTGATGGCGCTGTGCAATGTACTGATCGACATTGCGGAGGATCATACAGACACCGTCATGTCTGCTTATACGCATCTGCAAAAGGCGCAGCCCACAACGCTCGCGCATTACATGATGGCCTATTTTGAAATGTATTACCGCGACGTACTGCGGTTTTTGGATTGCAGCAAGCGCACGAACATCCTGCCGCTCGGCTCGGGCGCGCTGTGTGCGACGACGTATCCGCTAGACCGCGAAGCAGTGGCGGAAGAATTAAAGATGGACGGCATCACGCGCAACAGTCTGGACGGCGTGTCTGACCGCGATTTTGCGCTGGAATATCTGTCGGCGGCTTCCATCTGTATGATGCACCTGTCGAGGCTGTGTGAGGAGATCATTTTATTTTCCACCAACGAATTCGGTACGCTGCGCCTGTCGGACGCTTATTCCACAGGGTCGAGCATCATGCCGCAAAAGAAAAATCCGGACATGGCGGAGCTGATCCGCGGCAAAACGGGCAGGGTATATGGCGACCTGATGGGTCTGCTGACTGTGATGAAGGGCTTGCCCCTTGCTTATAACAAGGATATGCAGGAGGACAAGGAAGGCGTGTTCGACGCAGTCGATACCTTAAACGCGTGCGTCAGGGTGATGTGCGGCATGCTCAGTACCGCGGAATGGAAAAAGGACAAGCTGCGCGCGGGCGCAGGGCTTGGATTTACCAACGCGACAGACGCGGCAGATTATTTTGTGAAGCGCGGCATGGCGTTCCGCGATGCACACGAGGTGGTAGGGCGACTTGTGCTGTATTGTGAGCAACACGGCAAAGCCATCGACGAATTATCGCTAGAGGAGATCAGGCAGTGCGCGCCGGAGGCGGGCGAAGACATCTTTGAAGCGATCAGCCTAGAGACGTGCGTCAACACGCGCAGCGTGCCGGGCGGACCCGCGCCGGAGGCTGTACAGGTGCATATCAGGCAGGCAAAGCTGCTATTGGGCGAGCTTTAATGAACAGACGTTCAATTAAAATGGGAAAATTTAGAATAAAAAGGGAAAAACAGGGAATGGCAAACAAATGGAGAAAAACGGCGGTATTCGTCGCTGCGGCACTGCTGCTGATGGCTTCGCTTTTGGCGGGCTGTTCGGCAAATGCAGGACAACCGGCAGCGGAACCAACGGCGACACCGGGTGCGACGGCTACGCCCGCACCAACCAAGACGCCGGAGCCTACGCCGTCGCCAACACCTACGCCGGTGGTGCTGGAGGAAGGTTCGAAGGCGCCCGAGGTCGTAAAGCTGCAGGAACGGCTGATGGAGCTTGACTATCTGCACTTAAGCGACGATAAAGCGACGGACTATTACGGCCCGGCGACGCAGGCGGCGGTCTCTACGTTCCAGAAACAGAACGGGCTTACTAACAGCGGGATAGCGGACGATGAAACGCTTGCTCTTTTATACTCGGACAAGGCAAAGGAATGTGATACCTTCTTAAAGCTTGCGCCCACGGTGGGCATGAGCTTTGAAGAACTTGTGATGAGCGACGATGGAACGCGCGACCAATATCCGAAGGGTTTTCCTGAGGCGGGAACGTATAAGATCATCGTGGATGTAGAGCACCAGGTGACGCTTGTTTATACAAAGGACGACGACGGGAATTACACGATCCCCGTGCGCTATATGCTGTGTTCGTCGGGCAAGGACGGCGCGACGCCACTGGGGACGTTCAAGATGAACAAATACCATGTGCGGTTCAGCCAGTTCGCGCGGGATAAGACGTACGGACAATACTGGACGCAGATTTACGGCGCGTTTTATTTTCACACGATCCTTTACGACAGGATGGATACAAGCACCTACATCGACGAGGTGTGGGAAAAGCTGGGGACAGCCGATTCGCACGGGTGCGTGCGCCTCAGTGTGCCGGACGCAAAATGGATGTGGTACAACATCGCGCCGGGCACGGTGTGCGTGATCCGTTCGGGGGATGCGGACGAC
>NZ_JAYFPU010000147.1:0-2096 GCF_034927525.1 Christensenella sp. | reverse complement strand
TTCGATTTCAATATCCGTCATATCAAAAATCTGGGTTTTATTTTCTGATACCCGCTGATGGCTGATCAGGGCTTCCATCCCCTGGTCCGTAGCCATGGCATCCCGGACGCCGGCGGCGGCACCGCCATTATCCCCTCCTCCCGGCTTAATGTGCATAAAGCCGGCACCATAGGGTGAATCCGCAAGGTAGTATTGGCTCAGCGCATCCACGGTGTTGACGCCGTTTTTAATAAAGCGGCTGTCGGTCTCTGGGTCGATGCCATAGGCGGATAGCGCCATGACGACCTGGGCCGTGCTTTCGGAATTATTTGTTCCGAAGGTGGCATAGCCCCCGGCATCATCCCCCTGGGCAACCTGGACCTGGGAAAGGACACTAAAGGCACGGTCGCAGGCGGCCTTAACGGCGGGCTGGTCCTGGTAGGGCTCCAGGGCGTAAAGGGCCATAGCCGTCATATCCGGGTCTGCCTTGGTTCCGCTGAGGGTCCACCCCCCGCCATTCACTTCCCGATCCAGGATATAGTCAATCATGACCTGGCGGGTGTTCTGAATCTTGGCCTCCGGATTGTCCGGTATTTTATAGGCATGGCAATCCAAAGCGATCAGTGCCCAAATGGGACCGTTGATTCCCTGCTTTTTAACATTGTTGAAATCCGATAAATAGCTGAGGAGGTTATACCCCGCAACATTGGTGACATCCTTCCCGATGGCGGTCAGACCGAGGATAACCCTGGAATACTCCGTATATTTCACCTTGTGGAGAACGCCCTTTTTATCGATTAACGTCTGGCAGACATTATTGTAATAGGTATTGTACAGGTTCTGATTCCCCAATCCTGAACGGGCCAGGACGAGGATGGACCATTCCCCGCCTGTGGTGCCTAATACCGGAGGCGTTTGTTCAAACCCCGAGAGGATGGCCGCCGCGCTGGTGTTAATCATCCGTTCTATATCATTGGTTCCGGCGCTTTCCCGAAGGGATTTGGCCTGGGCGGCCAGCTCAGCCTGTAACGCCACATTGGATTCTGCCTTCGCCTGTCCGGTTTCTTCTGTCTTAACCTCTGGCTCAGCCGCCGTATTGGCCGTTGGCTGGTCCACGGTGGATTCAACGGCTTCTTCAGCGAAAAGCGCATCCTCCAGGACGCCAAAAATGGCCCTGGCTTCCTTCCCACTCAAATCCACTTTGGAAAGGGCTGCCAGCGCTGTGCTGCAGGCTGTATCATTTTTTGCGATACTGCGGTCCGTCTGGGCGATGAGCTCTAAAATACGATCTACATCACCTGCATTTTTAGAAAGCTCCAGATCCTTTCCATCCTCTAAGAGACTGTACCGGATTCGAAGGATATCCCCATCCATCGGACTATACTCCGACAGGCTCTCCAGACTTTTTCCATTCAGGGTCAGGGCCCAATGCCCCCCTGAGGTGTAAGCCCCACTCCCTAAGGTGCCCGCTGCTGCCGTGTTGCCGATTGTCGGTAAGATCGCCGTGGTCAATGCCTGTACGGCTTCCGGGATGGTGACGCTGCCGGTATCCGCTCCTGAAATGGACTGGATCCCGCTGCCGTCCAAGGCGAATGTCACCTTATTCTCCAGCGCCTTTTCAACAATGGCAGCGCCATCCTCCCCTGCATCAAACTCCACCGATACCGGCTCCAGGTAAAACCCCTGTCCCAGGCTCTGCCGCTCCACCGTTATGATGGCGGTTCCTCCGCTGCTGGCGCCGCTTGCCAGGACCCCGGCAATGCCGTAGGACAATAACAAGATCCCCACCAACAGAAGGCACAACACCCGCATACTTCTCTGAAGAATTCCCTTTTTTCCTCCCCATTGGACGTCTTCCATCCCGCACTCCTCTCTCGTCTATTTTTTTCTTTTGATCATCAAAGTCTGCTTCTGTAAAACAAAAGCACACGTCCAAATCTCCCAACGACGGGTGCTTTACGATTACGCTATGATTGTCCAATAAAACACCCATTTCCAGAAAATGGTATGGTGGTGACACAGGTCAATCTACTGACTTTACAGTTGGTTTTAACCAGTTGGGGTTCCCCATCTTTCTTCCTGTGCGGCTTTATTGGATTTTTATACTATCGGAGCAT
>NZ_JAYFPU010000058.1:0-4884 GCF_034927525.1 Christensenella sp. | reverse complement strand
AAAAGCAAGTGGCTGCTGCCGTTGCCGAGCGTCGTTGTCAATGCCTTTTTGGTGGCGTGGGTGCTGGTCGCGCAGGGGCAGACCCCGTTCCCTTACTGGGTCAACGTGCTTAGCGTAGGCGCGGGACAGGCGGTCGCGTGTTACGCGATCGGCATGCCGCTGTGGTTCTTGTTAAAACGGTATCAGAAGACGATTTTCAAAAGAGTTTAATGCGAAAGGAAAAGGTGTAACAATGAAGAAGATTTGCGTATTTGGCTCATCTTCCTCCGTACTGGATCAAAGTTATTTTGACGATGCCTTCATGGTCGGAAAGCTGATCGCCGAAAACGGATGGGAAATGGTTTTTGGCGCAGGAGATATGGGTATGATGGGTCATGCCGCACGTGGTGTCAAGGCCGGCGGTGGTAGAATGACGGGTGTGATCCCCGATTTCATGAACCTGCCGGGCATCCCTTTTGAAGAGTGTGACGAGCTGATCGTTTCCCCGTCTATGCGCGAGCGCAAATTCGTAATGGAAGAAATGGCCGACGCATTTATCGTGACGGCGGGCGGCTTTGGTACGTTTGAGGAGCTGTGCGAGGTCGTTACCTTAAAACAGTTAAAACGGCACGAAAAAGCGATCATCATTTTGAATACCAACGGGTTTTACGACGAAATGGTCGCGATGTTCGAAAAAAGCGTTGCGCAGAGGTTTGCAAAGGAAGAGGCGCTCAGCGTCTACGAGGTCGTAAACACGCCGAAAGAGGCGGTCGACGCGGTCAAAAATTACAAATATCAGTCTATGGGGAGTAAATGGTTCACGCCGGACGCCCCGTAAGACGGGGAGTGGCGAGAGGTCAGAAATGAGTAATCTACCGATGGGGTTTGCTGAGATGTTCCGCAAGTCAGCGTATGCCTACAGGAAAAATTTTGCAAAGCTGTTTGTCCCGCTTTTGCTGTTTCAGCTGGTGCTGCTTGTGCCATTGATGTTTTTCACCATGCCGGGCACGGTTTCTGTGGCGCGTTCCGTGCTGCTGACGCTGTCGCAGACGGGCGGGAGCAGCCTGAATTCAGTGCTGGGGGTGCTGGCCATCGTTTTATGCATTGCGGTATTTTTATCGCCGTTGATGGTTTCCAACGTCGTATACGTGATCGACAGCGATTACAACAGCAGGGAGATCACCTTCAAGGATGCGGCGGCGCACGCAAAAAAGCGTTACGGCAGTATGCTCCGGTCGTATTTTGCGATCATCGTGCTGATGATCCCTGTGATACTGCTCATCGGCGGGGTGGTCGGTGTCGGTACATTTGTGGATGGCGTACTAAGCC
Source organism: Christensenella sp. (assembly GCF_034927525.1). NCBI lineage: Bacteria > Bacillati > Bacillota > Clostridia > Christensenellales > Christensenellaceae > Christensenella > Christensenella sp. The sequence goes on along the minus strand of NZ_JAYFPU010000058.1, from coordinate 3,576 downwards.
AAACACTTGCGCCGGACGAGATCGTTGCGGTCGTTCTGCTTGGTTTGTTGGCGCTTTTCATGCTGTTTGGCATCGTGTTCGTGCCCTACGTGGTAGCGATCCAGGGCAAGGCCGGCTTCCGCGCGGTATTCACATCATACCGCTACGCGTTTCTAGGCAATTTCTGGAGCAATTTTACACGTATCCTGACGGCAGCGGTCATCGTTGCTCTCGGAGGCGTGTTCATCAACTGGCTGTCGCAACTGCCCTTTGCCGAGCTTTACGAGCTTTATCTGGTAGACCCGATGCTCGCGCTGCAAAACCCGCTGATGATATTCGTCATCCTGCTTGCGCTGGGGGCTATCGTTGTCATCACGCTGATTTTTCCGTTCTGGTATGCGTTCAGCTATAACACCTACCAAAACGCAAAATATGAATACGAGAAAAAATACCCGCAAAAAGAGCGGGATAACGTTTGAAGCGATAAAAGGAGAGAAAAACAAATATGAGAGCGATCGTAAGCGTCCTCGGACACGACAAACCGGGCATCATTGCCAAAGTATCGAATGCCTTATACGAGGTAAATGCAAACATACTCGATATCACGCAGACAGTGCTGCGCGACGAATATTTTGCCATGACCATGCTCATCGACTTATCGGCCTTAAATGCGTCCTTCGAGCAGTTGAAAAAGATGCTTGACGGTGTGGGTCAGGAGATCGGCCTCGAAGTCCGCCTGATGCGTGAAGAGATTTTTAACAGTATGCACAGGATATAAGGGCGGGCGTGTTATGATAAATCAAAATGACATTTTAAAAACAATAGACATGATATCCAAACAGAACCTCGATATCCGCACCATAACGATGGGCATATCGTTGCTTGATTGTGTAAGTGATGACGCGAAGGTCGGTGCGAAGCGCGTATACGAAAAGATCGTGCGGCAGGCGAAGCGTCTGGTGCCCACTGGCGAAGCGATTGAAAGCGAGTTCGGCATCCCGATCGTCAACAAACGGATATCCGTTACGCCCATATCGCTTATTTCGCAGGGCTGCGGAGACTATATCCTGTTTGCAAAAGCAATGGACAAAGCCGCAAAAGAGGTAGGCGTAGATTTCATCGGCGGCTATTCGGCGTTTGTACAAAAGGCTGCTACGCAGGCGGAAAAGGACTTCATTGATACGATACCGGACGCGCTTGCGCAGACCGATCTGGTGTGTTCCTCCGTGAACATTGGCACCACGCGCGCGGGCATCAACATGGACGCGGTCGCGCACATGGGGCGCATCATCAAAAAGAGCGCAGAACTGACAGCGGATCGTGACGGCATCGGCGCTGCCAAGCTTGTCGTATTCGCAAACGCGGTGGAAGATAACCCATTCATGGCGGGCGCGTTCCACGGTACGGGCGAGGGCGACTGCGTGATTAACGTAGGCGTTTCCGGGCCGGGCGTTGTGAAGGTCGCGCTGGAAAACAAAAAAGGACAGCCGTTTGACGAGATCGCGGACACGATCAAGCGTACGGCGTTCAACATCACGCGCATGGGACAGCTGGTGGCGCGCGAAGCAAGCCGCAGGCTGAACGTTCCCTTTGGCATCGTCGATCTGTCGCTGGCACCCACGCCCGCGATTGGCGACAGCGTTGCGTATATCTTGGAAGAAATGGGACTCGAGACGTGCGGCGCGCACGGTACGACGGCGGCGCTCGCGCTGCTTAACGACGCAGTCAAAAAAGGCGGCATCATGGCGTCTTCACATGTGGGCGGGCTTTCGGGCGCGTTCATCCCCGTAAGCGAGGACGCGGGCATGATCCACGCCGTAGAGACGGGCGCCCTTACACTTTCCAAGTTAGAAGCAATGACGTGCGTGTGCTCGGTGGGGCTAGATATGATCGCGCTGCCCGGCGATACGCCCGATTATGTAATCGCGGCGATCATCGCGGACGAGGCAGCGATCGGTATGGTCAACACCAAGACGACAGCGGTGCGCCTGATTCCCGTTCCGAACAAGAAGGTAGGCGAATCCGTAAGCTTTGGCGGTCTTTTGGGACGCGCGCCTATCATGCCGTACAATGCGAATTCCCCCAAAGAATTTATCGAACGCGGCGGCAGGATTCCCGCGCCGCTGCACGCGCAGAGAAATTGAGGCGTTAGGCAAGCCGGAAAAAAGTTTATGATTATCTCAGGAAAAGGAGATAAAAAAATGAGTGAAAAGACAAGAGACCAAATAGAAAAACAATATAAATGGGTGCTGGAGGATATCTACCCTTCGGACGAAGCATGGGAGCAGGATTACGCGGCTCTCGAAGAATTGATGAAGGGCATACCGGACATCAAAAAGACACTCACCAAGGATGCACAGTGCCTCGCACAGGCGCTCAAATCGATGGAACAGATGGAGCACATCGCGGGCAATTTGTTTGTGTACGCACGCATGCGCCGCGACGAAAACAACGCCAACACAACGTATCAGGCGATGACCGCGCGCGCGATGGATATAAACGTGCGCCTCGGAAGCGCGCTTTCGTTCGTTAGCCCCGCATTGCTCGCGCTCGCGCCGGGCGTGCTCGAAGGGTATATCGAAAACGAAGACCTTGCGGATTACGATTTCATGCTAAAGGAGCTCATCCGCAGCAAAGAGCATGTGCTTTCGGATAAAGAGGAAAAGCTGCTGTCCATGAGTGCCGATATCGCAGGCGCGCCCAAGGATATTTTTACGATGATCGACAACGCCGACCTCAAATTCGGCAGTGTGAAGGATGCGGATGGCAAACGGGTAGCGCTTTCGCATGGCAAATATATCGTGATGATGCAAAGTCCGGATCGTGAGGTGCGCAAAAACACCTACACAACGTACTATAAATCCTATCAGGGCATGATCAACACGATTAGCGCGGCCTATTCGGCAAGCGTCAAAAAGGACGTGTTTTATGCGCGGGCGCGCAAATACGGCAGCGCGCTTGAAAAATCATTGTTCTCGGACAATGTGCCGGTGGCGCTTTACGACAACCTGATCGAGACGATCCACAAAAATCTGCCCACCATGCACCGCTATGTGGACGTGCGCAAAAAAGCGCTGCAATTAGACAAGCTTTGCATGTATGATATCTATGCGCCGCTGGCGGAAGAAGCGCACGGCGAATATTCCTACGGGCAGTCCATGGACATGGTAAAGCAGGGGCTTGCCGTTCTGGGCGACGACTATGCAAGTCTGCTGCAAGAGGCACAGGACACAGGCTGGATCGACGTATACGAAACGCCGGGCAAAACAAGCGGTGCCTATTCGTGGGGCGTTTACGGCGTACATCCGTATGTGCTGCTCAACCATCGCGGCGATCTTGACAGCGTGTTCACCATCGCGCACGAACTGGGACATGCGATGCACACATATCATTCCAACAAATACCAGCCGGAAGCAAAGGCCGGTTACGAAATATTCGTGGCGGAGGTCGCAAGCACGGTCAACGAGATATTGCTCACGCATCATTTGTTAAATACGATCAAAGACGCAAAGGCGCGTAAATATGTGCTCAACCATTATTTAGACCAGTTCCGCACCACAGTGGTTCGCCAGACGATGTTTGCGGAATTCGAAAAAA
>NZ_JAYFPU010000201.1:0-2192 GCF_034927525.1 Christensenella sp. | reverse complement strand
CGGACAGAGGGAGATTCGAACTCCCGGAACGCTATTAACGTTCACACGATTTCCAATCGTGCGCCTTAAGCCAACTCAGCCATCTGTCCATATTTCTATTTTCTTTACAGCGAAAACTATTTTATCATAAAACAGACCTGCTAACAAGCTGTTTTCAGATTTTTCTGTATTTTTTTCACAGAATAACAAGGATCAGTTGGATTTGCGCCTTCTCCTGGGCTTTAGTTTTAAAGGCTGGAAGATGATGATGTCTACCAAATCGCCAAAATCACCGTGAAAAACAAGCGACTTTCTATTCAGCAAAAGGATCAGCCCGTTGATCATGGATGAAAGCAAAGGGAAAAGATAAGAATATTCCTGCTCTTGCACCTTGCAACGTGAAAAAAAGTCCTCCGCGATCTTAATATAGGGGTGGTCAAAGTAAGGGGACCTTTCGATCGGCGAAGGCACAGGCCATGCCGGCTGTGCGTTCAATGTGCCCGGATGGAGCAAATAATGGTATTGGGGATGCTTGACCATATAGCGCACATAAGACTTGCATAATACGACAAAAGGTTCTTCATCCGGCGCATTTTTCAGCGCACGCCTCAGATAAGGATGCATATTCGATAGGATATAAGGGATCGTGGCGTTGATAAACGCTTTTTTATTCTCATAATATTTATAGACCGTTGCATGGGTCACGCCGCAATCGGCAGAAATTTTACGCAGCGAAATCTTATTGACCCCATGCTTTTCAATATGACGGATCGCCGCTTCCATCAGGAGATTTTGTATGTTTCGATTTCTTTTTCCCGTGGTCTCCATTACTGCTTACCCCTTTCTGTCAAAAATATCGTTTGAAGAGATACCTTACCACTTCCTGAATCGCTTGTTTACGGTTTACCGCAGAAGACATGCTGCCGTTTGCAAGCGCGAACGAGAGGCCGGTCACGAAAGAGTACAACGTAATTTGGCCAAGACACGTCTCCGCTTTATCCTCTATAGGCTCAAGCACAGAAGGCGACATAGAAAAAATGCGGTCGCTGAGATCCTGCTTTTTCATCACAGCATCAATGATAGGAGCGGGCAGCTTGCTGAACCGGTTCAGAGTTTTTAAAGTAGGGAAACCCGGATATTTATTTTTGCACAGCAAAGCACCATCACGCATATCCACCACGTAAGACGGCGTGGTCGAGCTTCTCGATTTTTGGGCGACTTGCTAATGGAATGGATATTTTTCGATAAATTTAAGATAAGCGTTGGTAAGGGCAATCATTTTTCCTTCGAAGTTCAAAGACGATTGCAGTACAATCTCGGTAGCGATCACAGTCAGATCCTGAAGCACACGGTCGCTCAGAGCTTCGATCAATGCGTCTTTATTGGCAAAATGGTTGTAGATCGCATGCGGCGTGACATGACAAAGAGACGCCAGCTTGCGCATCGTAAGTTCCTCGACGCGATTGGCGTTCAAAAAATCCAGGCCTGCAACAATGAGTTGCTCCCGCAAGGCACGTTTTTTAAAAACTGTTTTTTCGGATGTCATACCACTCACCGAAAGTATTATACTATAGTTCTTTAAAAGTTACAACGGAGGCAACGTAAAAAACGGCTATAAAATTAGACTTTTTGTTAAAAACAAAAAGAAAGGGCACGAAAGCACGACCAATGTATATTGACTTTTCAATGCTTAATGAATACAATAAATACAGTATATAGTAACCAATGTATACTTGTTTTTGTTAAGTTGTTTAAGGTCGGGAATCCGAGTTGAAAAAATAGCAAAATAAATGCGTTATTGTTTTGCGTTTTTTATATAAATAATACACAGGAGGAAAGGTATGAATAAGAAGTGTTTGGTTGAGAAAGTCGCTGCAAAAACAGGATTTATGAAAAAGGATGTCGAAGTTATGACAGACGCATTGCTTAATAGCATTGCGGAGCTGCTTGCTAAAAATGAAAAAGTTCAGTTTGTCGGGTTTGGGACGTTTGAGGTAAGGACGCGTGCTGCAAGACAATGTAAAAATCCGCGCACCGGGGAAATGATCCAGATCGGCGAGACAAAAATACCGGCATTTAAGGCGGGCAAAAATTTGAAAAAAGCCATCGATGTGCACTAAATCATAAAGTTCTTTATATTATAGGAGGTATCATTATGAAAAAGTATCTTGCTGAATTTATCGGAACGTTTGTCCTTGTGCTGTTTGGCTGTG
>NZ_JAYFPU010000352.1:0-1899 GCF_034927525.1 Christensenella sp. | reverse complement strand
TGGTGGCCCAGGGAGCCGAGGCCTGTGAAAACAATCAGAAGGTTGCCGCTGCTTCGGATATTATTTTTACCTCCCTGCCCAATGCCGGGGTTGTAGAAGCCGTCATGAATGGGCCTGCGGGTGTCCTTTCAGCTTGTAAAGCCGGGACGGTCATTGTGGATATGAGCAGCGTATCCCCATCTTCCACCTTGAAAATGGCCAAGGTCGCTGCAGAAAAGGGTGTCGATTATGTGGATGCCCCGGTAAGCGGCGGAACCAAGGGGGCCGAAGCCGGAACCCTGACTATTATGGTGGGGGCCTCTGAAGCGGTCTTTGAGAAAATACAGCCCGTTCTTTCTGTTATTGGTAAAGATATTTACCATGTGGGGGATACGGGTGCAGGGGATGCAGTGAAAATTGTCAACAACCTGCTTCTCGGCTGTAATATGGCCAGCCTGGCCGAAGCGCTGGTCCTCGGGGTGAAATGTGGATTAAAACCAGAAACCATGCAGGAAATCATCGGGAAAAGCTCAGGCCGAAGCTATGCTATGGAGGCGAAGATGGAAAAATTCATCATGAGCGGTGATTTTGCAGGGGGATTTGCCATGGATCTTCAGCATAAGGATTTAGGCCTGGCCCTGGAGGCTGGCAAGGAGGGAAATGTTCCCCTTCCCATGACCGCCATGGCGACCCAAATTTTCGAAGGCGGACGGGCTATGGGTCTGGGCCGGGAGGATATGTCAGCGGTCATTAAGGTATGGGAGCAGATGACCGGCGTTTCAGTTTCAGGAGGGCAATAGATGAAAGACTTTGAATTTTTCGCCCCTAAAACCTTAGAGGAAGCAAAAGGCCTTTTGCATCAGTATAAGGATGTTCCCCCGGCAATCATTGCAGGAGGGACAGATTTGGTCATTGAAATCAATGATCGCTGGGAAAAGCCGGATGTGGTGATCGATATTAAGAAGCTTAAAGAGCTGGAATACATCCGGGTAGAGGAAAACACCATTCATATCGGTGCGCTGTCGACCTTTACCCAAATTGAAAACCATCCCTTTATCCGCTCCCATGTCCGGGCGCTGTATAAAGCCGCCAGCCAGGTGGGTTCCCCCCAAATCCGGAATCTGGGAACCATCGGCGGGAATTTATCCACCTCCTCCGTGGCTGGGGACGGGGTCTCTGCCATGACGACACTGGATGCCACGGTGGTGCTGGAAAGCGTCCGGGGCACCCGGAAGATGAAGCTGACGGATTTCTTCGATGGAGAGGGCTTCAAACGGCGCAATGCCCTGGAAGCTGACGAGATCATGACCGAGGTCATCATCGACCGCCCGGATGCCCACAGTGCCAGTGCCTTCTACAAGCTGGCCAAGCGGAAATCCCTGGCCATCTCCGTCATCGGAGGCGGCATGGCGGTTAAGGTGGACGACGCTGGGGTGTGTACCTGGGCATCCATGCGGGGTGGCTGTATTGGCCGTTATCCCCTCCATTTTAAACAGGCCGAGGAAATGCTGGTGGGGGCACCCCTGACCATGGAAGCCATGGAAGCCACCCTTCCCGTTCTCCACGACACCGTGTACGAGATGGCCCGGGCCCGTCCCTCCGTGCTGTATAAAAAGGAATGTGTCCCGGGCGTCTTGTAACATCTTTTGGGGGACAGCCTGGATCAATTAGACGGGGGATGCAATGAATAAAATCCCCCTGAATCTGACTCTCACTGGGGATGCACGGAGCATCGTGACTGAACCCAATAAACGGCTTTTAGATCTTCTACGGGAGGATTTTGGACTGACCAGCGTGAAGGAGGGCTGCTCCGAAGGGGAGTGTGGGGCCTGCACCGTCATTTTCAATGGTGATGCGGTAACCACCTGCTGTATGCTGGCCGGACAGGCTGACGAATCCACCATCATTACCCTGGAAGGG
>NZ_JAYFPU010000087.1:0-1789 GCF_034927525.1 Christensenella sp. | reverse complement strand
TTATTGGTCGAGGGCACAATCGTAAGGAAGTTACAAAGGATCCTACTGCCCATGCTGAGATCCTAGCAATCCGTCAGGCGGCGGAAACCTTGGGCAGCTGGCGTTTGAAGGATTGTACACTTTATGTCACTGCAGAGCCTTGTCCAATGTGTATGGGTGCGGTTATCCAGGCTCGCATTTCCACCTTGGTTTATGGGACTTGGGAAGAGCGATACGGCAGTGTAGAAACCACGGCTCAGTTGGGTACTCATCCCATGCTTCCCAAGGATATGACAATTATACAGGGAATTGGAGAGATAGAATGCCAGTCATTGCTCCAGGAGTTTTTTGGAAAAAGGCGGTAGATATTGGGATATTTCCAAGAATTACCCTTTATTGAAAAGGTTGATAATACTGGGAAAAGATGGTATGCTTACCATAAAGAACAATCATACAAAGGAGTAGGATGATGGAACTGACAAAGATCAAGTATTCGGTGGATGCTGGCATTGCCATCGCCCAAATGGATTTTAAAAAGAACTTAAACGCCATTGACGAGGTAATGGCGGATGAGCTCATGGCAGTGGTAGAGGCTGCAGAAAAGGATTCTGATGTAAAAGTGCTGGTCCTAAAGGGCGGTGAAAAGGCATTCTCTGCCGGGGGGGATATTGGGTACTTCTACGATCTCATTCAAGGTGGTGGGGACGTTAATATGGATGGCCTCATTGCCAAGGTGGGCATTGTTACCGATGGCCTCAAGCGTATGAGTAAGCTCGTCATTGCCCAAGTCAGTGGCTCTGCTGCCGGTGCCGGCGTGAGCCTTGCCCTGTCTGCTGATTTTATTGTCTGTTCAGAAAACGCTAAATTTATTATGGCTTTTGTAAATTTGGGATTGGTTCCCGATACAGGGGGAAGTTACCTGTTGGTCAAAGAATTGGGAGAAAAGCAAGCGATGGCTTTGTGCGCAACCGGACGCCCCTTAAGTGCTCAGGAAGCTCAGGATGCCGGTATTGTGTACCAGGTAGTACCAGGGGAAGAGCTCGATGGGGCTGTTATGAAGTTGGCTGCTAAATTTGCTGCAGGACCATCCCTTTCTTACAAAAATATCAAAAAGCAGATTTACGAAGCGGCGTTCCTGGATTACAAGCACTATTTAGATGAGTGCGAAATTCCGACCCAGCGGGAATGTGCCGCTTCCAGGGATTTCCAGGAGGGCGTTTCTGCCTTTATGGAAAAACGTAAGGCTGCCTTTACGGGTGCGTAGGAGGAGTGTATGAAAAACAAAGTTGTTACGTTTGAAGAAGCTCTTACCCCTTTTAAAGATGGACAAACGATCTTATTTGGGGACTGGCATGGTGAATTAGCTGCAGATGAGCTCATCGATGGCCTTTTAGAAAAGGGAATTACTGATATTGATGCCATTGCCGTAAGTGGCGGAATGCAAGACCAGGGCTTGGGGAAACTGATTCATAACCATCAGGTCCGTAGCTTAAAGACAACCCATATTGGCCTTAATCCCGAAGCAGGGCAACAGATGTTCGCCGGGGAATTAGATGTGGAATTTATTCCCCAAGGAACCTTTGCAGAACGCATTCGGTGTGGCGGTGCTGGTCTGGGTGGGGTACTGACCCCAACAGGTGTCGGGACCGATGTAGAAGAGGGAAAAACACGTTTGGTCATCGACGGTAAGCCTTATCTTTTAGAACTGCCACTTCATGGAGATATCGCCCTTATAAAGGCCTGGAGGGCTGATACTGCTGGCAATATCCAATTCCGTTATGTGGGCCGGGCCACCAATAGTTATATGGCG
>NZ_JAYFPU010000163.1:0-11340 GCF_034927525.1 Christensenella sp. | reverse complement strand
GGCCCGACCACCACGTCAGCCTCTACATTCAGCATCACGATATGTTTGTGCGCTTTGATGCTTTTCACGGCGATTTGCGCCCCGATCTCCGTTACGCCCGTCGCATCCACAATGCACGGAATCCCGTCTGCTTCAATCGCTACGCCCGCATCCTCCGTGATCACGTACTTCCCTTGCTTGATATAGTCGCTTGCCTCCGCTCCGCTTTTCGCTTCGCGGATCATTTCTTCCGGAACACCTGCATGGAGCAGAGCGTTGCGCGCATTGTCAAGCTGTATATCCGCTACGATCGACGGAACCATGCCTTTCATCAGTACGACCTGGCTCACCATACCTCTGCCCATCTGCCCTGCGCCGATCACAGCCAGCTTGATGGGGTTCCCCTGTTCCTCCAGCCTTAGAAGTTCTTCACTCATTCCAAACATTACCATTTCTCCTTACTTACCATACCTTCCCCTTATAGAAGGGGAAGGTACATCTCTTTACCAATGATTACAGCATGCTGTTGATCTTATCCTGGGCTTCCTTTAGAGCCGTATCTGGATTCACTCCATTCGAAACGATAGAATCACGCATATCAACCAATATCTGATCCACATTCATTCCGTTCGCTCCCGGCCAACTGGGCCACGACTTTGCATTGGTCCATGTTTCCAGAGATGCCTGCATCAATTGATTCTCATCAAGGAAAGCCTGCATCTTCTCAGATTCCGCTGCATCCTTGGTCACGGGCAAATATCCTGTACCCACAACCCAGTCTGCCATGTTATCCGCTTCATACAGAAACTTCATAAATTCCCAACATGCGCGAATCTCATCTTCATTCTCTGAAAAACATACGAGCATATTTCCGCCAACGCATACCGTATAGTCTTCTTCACTGCCGGTTCTTGGAAAAGGCGCTGTTCTGAGGTCAAAATCGCAACTTTCCTGCATATAAGAAAGCTTTCCGATCGTGACAATTTGCGTTGCGATTCCGCCTGCCGCAAAAGCTCCCAACGCTTCTTCCGATCCAAGGTCAATGCATGCGCCGCTATCAAATCCTGCTTGCCATTTTTTGAACAGCTCCACCGATTCTGGTGAATAGAATGTTGCTGTTGCCTGCCCGTTTGCGTCCACCTCATACATATTTGTCCCTGTTCCCATGATCATCGGGCTCATTGTATATGTATTGGCAATTATTTCATAATATAGACCTTCTTTTCCAGTTTTATCCTTGATTGTTTGCCCCGCTTCCAGCCACTCATCAAATGTTTCCGGCGGGTTATCAGGGTCTAGTCCAGCCTCACGGAAAATATCTGCATTGTAGAACACTACTGGTGTAGATGCCGCATATGGCAAGCCCAAAATCTCACCATTGACCGCCGTTCCTAACTCTATGATATTTGTCTCAAGTTTTTCTTCCAGATATCCTGCGTCTTCCGGTACATATTTTTCAATAATTTCTTTAGGTCCGACATATTGCGGGAAATTTTCTGCAAAATAGTTGAGATAGTTCCATCCTACCTGAACCACACCCGGATATTCTCCAATAGCCAGCTCCGCTTGAAGATTTTGTGCAATGCCTTGATAGGCATTTGCATTAAATTTTCCAACGACCGTAATGTTTTTGTCGTTCGTCTCATTGAATTTTTGGATCAGCTGCTCAACCGTAGGCCCTCCCTGTGTCTCGCTGTTAATGTTCCAGTATTCAATCGTCACTGCCGGATAATCACTTGTACCGTTTTCTCCCTGTCCAGAAGCCTCTTCTGATGTCTGCGTGCCATTAGCACTTTGTGCCGGTTGCTGCCCCTGCCCGCAGCCTGTAAATCCGATTATTAGCGCAACAATCAAAACGATACATACTATCCTGATCCACATCCCTTTACCTTTTTTCATTTTTTCTGTCCTCCCTTATATTAATTTTTTTCAAAGATAATCTGTCTGATCTTCCTACCATTCAAAAATCTCTTGTCAGTCACCCCCTTTGGATGATATTTCGCTAGGCTATAATAGATATTGATACAGAAAATATTTATTACATGATAACGTCATACCATTACAATAATTTACATCACTATATAATGCGTGCCTTCATGTACCTATTTCTTCTTATATGAATCGTGCTTAAAATAAAGGAAAAGTAAGGATTAAATTTTTGATTTTAGTTTATTAATAATATTAATTAGCAATCTTTGTTTTTGATTTGTTTTCGTTTGTTTTTATTAATATTATATTTGATAATATACTGCATTTATTAATTAATGTCAAGCTTTTTATATCAATAATTTTAAACTATTTCAAGCCAATTTTATGCTTTTTCGTTGTTGTTGTATTATTTATTTTTTTATTTCATAAAATATTTCTTTCTTTTCAAGCTTGATAATATTAGCAATAATTTTTGTTTAATTTTATAAAATGTTATTCAATTAATGAATTATGTGGTATACTACTTATAATTAGAATTAATATATCGAAGCTTAATTCCTATATAAACTGTAAAGAACGAATAAGGAGAATTTTCTATATGAAAAAAAAGGTAACCATGTCAGATATCGCCGCTGCAACAGGTCTATCGCAGTCATCAGTTTCATTGATACTCAGCGGCAAAAAAAATGTTAGTTTTGCGCCTGAAACAATAGCAAAAGTACAAGCGGCCTGTCAGGAACTGGGTTACCAGCCCCCCAACACTACGATGTCTCATGCCGATTCCAAGCTCATCATGATTATGAGCGAAAACTTAACAATCCCTTATTACTCGTCTTTGGCGCAGCAAATTGAGAATATTGCTCTTCTCAATGGATACCGTTCTGTAATATGCAATACGAACCGCAACGAGGAGCTTGAGCTTTCTTATTTGAATTTTGCTGTTAGAATGAACGTTTCAGGTATTATTTGTCTTGCATATCCACATTGTCCTGAAAAATTCAATGAAATTTCTAAAACACTTCCTGTCATTGCGGTCTGTGATAAGACCGATAATTTTTCTGTCGATATTGTGGAAATGGACAATTTTCAATCCTCAGTTCTCTTGATCGACCACTTGGTTCAATTGGGTCATAAAAAAATTATGTTGCTCACTGCTTCGCCGGATGTAAACTTAGGCAGACACATCCGCGTAAAGGGCTTAAAACACCAGATGGCTCAATATGGCTTGAAGGATTCCTTTTTCGTCCGTTCTAAGGATGTCGATTGGCAAAGTGAGATGGCTGGTTTGGTAGACGATTATTCTATTGGTTATGAACTGATGCAGGATCCTTCTATATTTAAAACCGGAGCGACTGCGTTTATAGGCATGACCGATGTAATCGCCAGAGGGATTGCCGATGCCTTGATTGAGCAAGGAAAACAGATTCCAAAAGATTATTCTATCTGCGGTTATGACAACCTTCTATATGCACGTCTATTGCCTTTGTCTCTCACAACAGTTGATCCCCATATTAATCAGAAAGGCCGCTCCGCTTTTGAGCTTTTACAGAGACAGATTAGTATATTGAATCATAACCAAAACACCCATTTTCAAGAGGCCCGGATCAAGATAGAGCATCCACCTGTTTTGGTTGTTCGTAGTTCTACGGGTCCCGCCCCCACAGCAAAATAATCTAACCTGGTTTCCCCATATCCCTCATCATTTCTATTTATCTTTTGCCTAAAAATTTAATAGTATGGATTCCCTGCGAATGTCGCGGGGTCTTTTTTTCTTAACCGTTTCTTAATCCTCCCCCTTGTATGATAGGCACAGTAAAACTTTTGGAGGACGATATGAAACTCAAAAAACCATCTAAGAAAATGATCATTGCGCTGGCGGTCGTCATCGCGGGCATTGGCATAGCAAGCTATTTCGGCGTGACCAATGCGGCCGGAAGTGAGCTGCCCGAAACCATCCAACGCGAATACCCTGTAAAGCGCGGCGATATCACCGCCGGTGTAAGCGGACAGGGTGTGCTCAAATACGAAGCCGATCCCCAAAACTTCAGCGAGCCGGTCACGATCGGCGAACTATTTGTCAAGGCGGGACAAAGCGTCAAAGCGGGCGATAAGCTTGCCATGGCGGACGAGCAAAAGCTGGGCGAAGCACTCGATGCCGCGCAAAACGAGCTGGAAAAAGCGCACATCGCCTTAAAACAGGCCAAAAGCGCTAAAACACTGGGCGACTTAAACGCACAAAAAGAGGCTGCCGCGCAGGGTGCGGGCAGCGCAGAATCAGACAGCCAGCTTGCGCAGGCCAATAGCGCGGTAACTTCCCTTCAGCAAACGGTGGATTCCCTAAATGCGCAGATCGCCGACCTCGATGCACAGCTGGCCGTCCTTCCCGAAGACGACCCACAGATCGCACAGCTCAACGCCAAACGCGAGGTGCTTACATCCGAGCTGGAAAACGCCAAGAAGGAACTGGAAAGCGCACAGGCCAACAGTTCCTCCCTTACAGACGCAAAGAACAAGCAGAACGAGGCACAGGCCAAAAACAATGCTATCGATAAAAAAATCGCAGGCGCAAATTCCAGCAATTTGAACAACGCGATCGAGCTTGCCAAGCTGGATGTAGAAGCAGCGCAAAAAAAGGTCGACCAGCTGCAGGTATTAAAAGACGACCCCTACCTCTACGCAAGCAAGAACGGCGTGATCCTCGGCCTTGATGCAATGGTAGGAAGCGAAACAAAGCCCGACACGCCTGTCGCCGCCATTGGCGATCCCAACCAAAAAACAGTTATCGTGCCCGTCCCCCAGTCGGATATCGGCAAGATCAAAGAGGGGCAGGACGCAGAATTCACGCTGGACGCGTTTGGCGATACAAAGTTTACCGGCAAGGTGCTGTCACGCAGTCTCGCCCCCATCAAGGACAGCAACCCCGTTTCGTATAACGTCATCATCGCGGTAGACGCAAACGACACAGAAATGCTTGACGGCATGAGCGCCAACGCGACCATGATCATCAAGCAGCAAAAAGACGTACTACAGCTTTCAAACAAAGCGATCGCTGTGCACGACGGCAAGCAATTCGTAAAGATGAAGAACGACGACGGTACACTGCGCGACGTGGAGATACAGACCGGGTTTTCGGACGGTAAAGTAAGCGAGATCACAGGCGGCTTAAAAGACGGCGACATTGTGATCGTGGAAGGTTAATGTTATGAGGCTGATTGAAACACTACGCATCGTATGGATCAACCTGATGCAAAACAAATTCAAAGTACTCTTAACGTCGCTTGGTATCATCGTAGGCGCTGTTACCATCGTCATGGTCATCGCCATCGGCCGTGGCGGCGAAGCGGAGATCGCCGGACAGTTTAAAGGGCTTAGTGCAGAGACCATCTACGTCAATCCGGATTACAGCAAAATGTTCGGCGCGGATATGGATATGACCAAAATACCCAAGCTGAACATCGAGAATATGCAGCAGATGCTTGACGAAAACAGCTATTTAGAAGATATCACCCTGCGCGCGAGCTATTTCGCCGAAGCCAACCTCAACGGACAGAAGGCATCCTCGCAGATCGCGGGCGTGCTCGCCAATTACGAGAAGATCAACAACCTGCAGACTGTGCAGGGTGAAAATATCTCGGATACAGATGTGGAAAACGAGACCCGTGTCGCCGTCATCGGCGACGGGCTTGCCCAAAAATACTATAAAGGCCCGGAGGACGCCATCGGCAAAAACGTCAAGATCGGCGAGCAGCAATATAAGATCATCGGTGTCTTAGAGCGAAAAGGCGACGGTATGCAGGGCGTGAACCCAGACGATACGATATTTATTCCCTTCACAACGGGTGAGCGCTTCTTAGGAGACGATTTCACGATCCCCCAGATCGTTGCTATGGCGGATAACATAAACCATGTACAGGCTGCCATGAAACAGATGCAGGGCACGCTCGACTATATCTTGGAAGACGGCGGCGCCTATATGCTCGAAGACGCGGGCAGCCGCATCGACGCGGCAATGGAATCTGCGCGCACGATGAACGTACTATTGATTTCTGTAGCGACCATCGTGTTCATTGTAGGTGGCATCGGCATCATGAACGTGCTGTTCGTGTCTGTCAAGGAACGCACCAAAGAGATCGGTATCCTAAAGGCGCTTGGCAGCTCTAAAAAGGATATCATGACGCAGTTCCTGATGGAATCCGTCATCATCAGTCTGTTTGGTGGCCTTGTGGGCGTAGCATTGTCTTATGCCTGTATGCCGTTGATGGACTATACCGATATCCCCGTGCTGCCCACGATCGACGGACAGATCATCGCCTTGCTGTTTGCGGTGGTGACGGGTACGCTGTTCGGGTTTTATCCCGCATACAAAGCATCACGGTTAAAACCGATCGACGCTTTGAATTATGAATAAACGCATAAGCAAACAAGAAAGGAAACTCAAAGCATGAAAAAGATTCTTATGGTAACCTTTGCAGCATTGCTGCTCCTCTCCCTCGTCGCGTGTTCCGCGCCCGTGCCGGAGGCCTCCCCCATCACGCCTGAAAGCGAAGCGCCCGCAGAGGATGCCGCTTCCCCCTCAGCCGGTTCGGAATCCCCTACTGACGGCGCCGACGACCCCTCCGCCATGACGCCATTGTACGGCAAAGTCAAATCCCTTGTGGGCAACGAGCTGACGCTTGACCTCGCCAAACAGCCGGAGGGCTCGTCGGAATCCGTCGAAGGCGGAGGGGAGGGCGGAGACGCATCCATCGCGGCCGAAGCTCCGAGCATCAGCATCACAACACACGAGGGAGAAGACGTCGGCAAATCCTCCGCTGAGGGCGGCGAACCAAAAGTCGGTTATTACTCTGCGGACGGCAGCGGCGATGTCCAATTTTTCGACAATATGGACGACATGCCCAAGATTGAGCTGGAATACACAGGTGAAACAAAAGACCTGACTGTCCCTGCCGGTCTAAAGATTTATGATATGATGGGCAAGGAGCTAAAAATGTCCGACTTAAAAGAAGGAAACGTCCTGATGATACTGCAAAAAGAGGACGGTTCCATCGAATCCATCACCGTTCTGGAGTAGGCAATGGAGCATTTTTTGGAACTGACAGACGTCAATAAATCCTATGCCGTAGGCGATAGCAGCCTGCATGTCCTAAAGGACATCGACTTACAGGTGGAACGCGGCGAGTATCTCACGATACTCGGCCCGTCCGGCAGCGGCAAATCGACGCTCATGAACATCATCGGCTGTATGGATACACTCGATACAGGTTGCTATTTTCTCGACAACGAGGCCGTGCATGAACAGGGCGACAACGAACTCACCATACTGCGCAACCAAAAGATCGGGTTCATCTTCCAAAAGTACCACCTTATCCCGCAGTACACGGCTCTGCAAAACGTGATTATGCCCCTTTTGCTGCGAGGGATGTCACGCACCGAGGCCATTGCACAGGCAGAGGAAAGCATCCGCCTTGTAGGCCTTACCGAGCGCATCCGCCACCGCCCGAACGAGCTTTCGGGCGGGCAGCAGCAACGCGTTGCCATCGCGCGGGCGCTTGTCACACGTCCTGCCCTATTACTGGCTGACGAACCAACGGGCGCGCTCGATTCGGTCACAGGGCAAGAGATATTAAAGCTGTTCCACGAGTTAAACTGCGCGGGTAACACCATCATCATGATCAGCCACGACAAAAACGTCGCGCAGGCAAGCAAACGGATCGTCACTATCAGCGACGGACGGCTGAATTAAAGAACACAGGGCAACGACAAAAAATTTTTGTCATTGCCCTTTTGTTATGCATATCTTGCACAAAAAGCGCTTATATATGCCTTATTTGGTATGATTTAAATTTCAAAAAAACTATTGCAATTCAAAAAAGATCCTGTATAATTAGGAACCATATTCTGTATATGCAATTTAAGTCATATACTTTTTAAGCAATTGGCATGTCCATGGTATACGTACCGCTTAAAAACATAAAGTGCTGTTTTTCTACAGCATTTTTTTGTGCTGATTTTTTTCGGAAAGGTATGGATATCCATGAAAACAAACACCCAGGCACTATCTGTCGTCAAAAAATTTGCCAAGCGCTGGTTTGTACAGGGCATGTCGGCAATGGCCTTCGGCCTTTTTGCCAGCCTGATCATAGGCGTTATTATTTCTAAGCTTATCACGCCCGCTCTCGCCGGCATACCGGCACTCAGCGAAGCGTGCGCCGTCCTGGACGGTATTTTGAGCGCACAGTCCCCTATTGTAGGTGCGGCGGTCGGTGTGGCGATCGCCTATACCCTGAAGGCAAAATCATTTGTCATCTTTTCCTCCGCCGTTACGGGCGGCTTTGGCTACCTGATGGGCGGGCCGGTAGGCGCTTATGTCGCGGCGCTTGTCGGTATCGAGATCGGTGGTCTTGTCGCGGGAAAAACGCCTGTAGATATCATCCTCACCCCTCTTATTACAATCCTTGCTGGATTTGTAGCCGGTTGGCTTGCAGGGCCACCTGTCAGCGCATTTATGAACTGGCTCGGAAGCGTCATCAACGCTTCGACCGAACTAAGCCCCATACCGATGGGTATTGCCATCGCCGTGCTCGTGGGCATGACGCTCAGTTCCCCCATAAGCTCAGCGGGCCTGTGCATCACGCTCGGCCTGAGCGGTCTTGCCGCCGGGGCGGCAGTCGTCGGCTGCTGCTGTAACATGGTCGGCTTCGCCGTCATCAGCCTGCGTGAAAACGGCTGGGGCGGGTTTATCGCGCAAGCGTTCGGTACCTCTAAGATCCAGCTTCCCAATATTCTGAGGCGGCCGCAGATATGGATCCCCTCCATTGCCGCCTCAGCAATCCTTGGGCCTGTTTCCTCTGCCGTACTCGGTATGACAAACACGCCGTATGGTGCTGGAATGGGCAGCTCCGCGCTTGTCGGTCAATTCGGCACGTGGGATGCTATGGCGGGCATGGTCGCGCCCGGCGTGCTATTTACAGAAATACTCTTTTTGCATTTTATCCTGCCTGCAGTACTCACGCTTTTATTCGCCTTTTTCTTGCGTAAGGCCGGCTGGATACGCCCCAGCGATTTGAAGATCGAAATGATTCAATAGTTATATATTTATCGATTATCGATAAATATTTGTTGACATATAATAAAATTCGGTTTATACTTGCCATGATAATACATGATTTGAAAATCGGAGGATATTATGAAACACGGACAAACCGCTGCAAAAATATTAGACGGCGCGATCATTGTGTGCATGTTGGCGATCATCGCCCTGTTTGCAACGACGCCATTTTTAGCAAAATATTTGACCGGTTCTTATGTCGTGCAAAGCTTTGTATTTTTTTACACCGCGGGCGCGCTTGCTTTGTGGTTTTTATACGAGCTGCGTAAGCTGATCCTCAGCGTGCGTAACGGTAATCCGTTTATACGGCACAATGTGCTTATTCTCAAACGCCTGTCCCTGTCCCTCGCCCTTCTGCTTGCGGACTTCGTTTTCATTACCTGCTTCAATCCATCTGTCTCCAAGCTTCTTTGCATCGCGCTGCTGCTTCTCGGTGTACTGTGCGCAAGGGTGCTTGCCTATCTCATCGAGCGCGCGGCGGAATACCGCGAAGAACTCGACTTAACGGTATGAGGTAGCATAATGGCAATATTGGTAAACCTTGACGTTATGATGGCAAAGCGCAAGATCAGCTTAAACGAGCTTGCAGAACGGGTAGATATCTCGCTTTCCAACCTGTCCATCCTCAAAAACAACAAATGTAAGGCGGTACGCTTCTCGACATTGAACGCCCTGTGTAAGGCGCTCGATTGCCAGCCTGCCGACCTTTTGGAATACACACCGGACAAAGACTAAACGGTAAAATACTTATCCCGCTTGTGCCGCGCCATCGTGGCATGGCTGGTTTGTTTTACCCAAAAACGGAGGTTTTTTATGCTAACAGAAGAAAGAACAAGTCAAATATCCGCCCCGCGCTTAGCGGGCGCGGGCGCACTGCTCGCCATATCCTTTTGCATACTACTGTATGACAACCTATTCAAGCTCATCCCACTTGGCCTCAACGTACCGCTGTATCTTGTCATCTTCTATCTGTCACTCGGTTTGGCGCTCGGCAAACAGTTTGTGTGTGGCCTGAGATCAACAGTTGTGCACCTTATAAGCATCGCCCTTCTGTGCATACCCTTTGTGCTGACCTCAAATCCCCTGTTGCTCACCATAAACGCCATCCTCATCCTGTTGTTTGCAGCAGAGCAGGCCATGCTGTGTATGAAAAAGACCTTGTACGACCCATATTCTGTCCGCTTTATCGGCGACAGTCTGACCGGCCTGTTCACCTTTTCGTTTGGCGGCGTGGGCGGCGCGTTTACAACATACAAAAACGGCGGCAAAAACCGTTTTGTAGGTATCTTCATCGGCGTAGCGGTGACCATTCCCGTACTTCTCGCCGTCATTCCGCTGCTGCTCTCGGGAGACGCGGTATTCAACAAGTTCTTTATGGACGCTTTCGGCAATCTCCAGTTAAGCGACGCGATCGGTTACGCGCTTGTCGCCTTGCTGCTCTTTGTGCTGGGTTCCGGATTTTTGTGGTCGCTCGCTGCAAAGCAGCGTAAAAAACCTCCCGCGCCACCCGTCTATGCTCAACAACAACCATATACCCAGCCACCTGTCACTTATGCGCAATCCGCACCTGCACAAAAGCAGCCTGTATATTTCAATCTCACCGCATCCTTTTTCGTGCTGGTTGCACTCAGCCTTGTACTGGTCGCCTTTTGCATGGTCCAGTTCCTGTACCTGTTCTCCGGCAATGTCCCGGACGGCTTTACCTATGCCGAATACGCGCGTAGCGGCTTCTGGCAACTCCTTGCCGTAGCCGTCATTGTGATCACGCTCGTGTTCCTGCTCCTGCGGTTCGGCGCACCCTGTTCCTTCTCTGCATCCGTTGCGCGTAAGGTATTGATGACGCTGCTGCTCGTATGCACGCTTATCCTGCTCGTTTCCGCTTTTTCGCGCATGACGCTTTACGAACAAAGCTTCGGCTTTTCACAGCTGCGCTTGTTCACACAGTTTTTTATGGCGGCGCTGTTCCTGTTTTTGCTGTTTGCGATCCTGCGCCTGTGGCTCCCTCGTCTCGACCTCAAAAAGTGCGCTTTCTTCTGTTTCCTCGGTGTTTATATTGTTCTCACCCTTTTCAATATCGATGCGTTCATTGCGCGTGAAAATATCAAGAACCAGGGCGCACAGGCAGATATCACCTACCTGTCCACACTCAGTGCGGATGCGCTGCCCTATTATATCGATATGCTCGATCCTGCTTATTTTGCAACGGAGGTCATCCCTGAAAAAGACTACGATTACGATGCCCGCCCTAGTTTCAGCTACGTAGATAGCGGCAGAGACGGCAATCTCAACATGTTGCTTTACAAGGAGGAAGTTGCCTTATATCA
>NZ_JAYFPU010000314.1:0-23409 GCF_034927525.1 Christensenella sp. | reverse complement strand
GATATATAGTAAAATAAAAATCCGAACCTTTTTGAGTTCGGATTTTCTTGTTGTGGTGGAGCATAGGAGATTCGAACTCCTGACCCCCACAATGCCATTGTGGTGCGCTACCAGCTGCGCTAATGCCCCGATTTATTTCTGACGACAGTAGCAAGTGAATACTTGTACAAATCGTTTTTCATTATACCATGTGCAAAACACGATGTAAATATATTATATTACTGCGCGCCCGCAATATCCATTTTGCGTGCTTCTTTTTTGTAACAGATGATGAAGATAACGAAGAACAGCAGTGCGAGCACGACCATAGAGATCAGATAGGCGAGCGATGCTCCCATCAGGCCGGAAGATTGAACAAATATATTGGAAATAATAAGCGCCAATACAAGCGTTGCGCCGTATCCGACGACAAGCAGCTTTTGTTTGCGCAGTACAGTAATGCCGTAAAACATCAGCGTCACAATAGCATTGCACCCGCCGCCCAAAACAAGGATCAGAAGCTCTGCGCGGTAAGCGGAAAGGTCGACGCCATAGAACCACGACAGGACGGGGATACCAAGGAAGTACCCAACGATCTCGCCTGCAATGACAAGGAAAACAATAGCTATAAGCAATTTTCTTATGATATGCACAAGCCGTCCCCGGTCATTTTTGGCCCACGCTTCGGCCATTGGTGTGACCATCGGGCGGAAAATAAAAGTACTGAACAAATTAATGACGAACGGCGGCATGAACAGATAGCCAAAGTAAGCCTGAAAATAATCGCCTTGCATATATGTGTCGATCGCATATTTGGGCGCATTGTTGATGTATATAAGCATAAACGAGCCTAAAAACATAGGCAGACATACCCACAAAAGCTTAAAGATTGCTTTTTTATTCCAATGGAACCTGCCGTCATAAAAGTTGCGGAAGATGGTCAGGTTAAAAAGCATAAAACCAATGGCAGCCGCGATGATGG
Organism: Christensenella sp.; assembly: GCF_034927525.1. Classification (NCBI taxonomy): domain Bacteria; kingdom Bacillati; phylum Bacillota; class Clostridia; order Christensenellales; family Christensenellaceae; genus Christensenella; species Christensenella sp. The sequence goes on along the minus strand of NZ_JAYFPU010000314.1, from coordinate 22,448 downwards.
CCGCGATACACGAACCCACAAGGGAACGGGTTACGAGAAGCACGACGACAAATGTCGCTGTGGAAAGTAATACGCGCAAAGAAAGGGAACGCCCGGCAACATCAAGACGGCCCTGCTGCTGGTACAGCCCGTGGAACACGTCCTCTAACGCATCAAACACTTTATAAATACACAAAAGGAGCATAACAGCGGCCTTTTCGTTTGTGTAACCGCCTAAAAAAACAAAGAAAATACTAGCAATGACCATCGCCGCAACTGTCACAAAACGCGACATCAGGTAATCGCTGAAGGAATAAACACCCGCTACATCCGTCGCCTGAAAAGCGCGCATCTCATAAAAACCGATGGTGAGCATCATCAGCGCAGTGGAATTGGCAAGTGTAAATATCCCCGCGTCATTTGCGCCGGAAATGCGCGTCACCACAAAAAGCAATATGACGGACGCAAGCGCGTTTGCCATACTGCCGACAATATTCCAGAAATATATCTTGCGTTCAAGATTGTTGGTGTTCCCGAGCAATAACCTATTCATACCAAGCCATTATAGCATTTTAACAATTGCGAAACAACACTTATCAAAAACCATTGTTGTTCAAATTCAATTCACATTGCTGTCGTATGATAGTATAAATAATTCTGTAGGATTTTACTGGCGGCAGCGTGCCGAACGTGATATCATTGATAAGGAAAAATGAGGCTTGGGAGAACATATATGCACGGTTTTGTGACAGCACAGGATATTTACAAAAGATACTGCATGGGAGAGGTAACGATTACCGCTTCCGATGGTGTCGATTTTACGATAGAAAAAGGTGACTTTTGCGTGATCGTCGGGTCGTCCGGCGCGGGAAAAACGACCATGCTCAATATTTTAGGAGGCATGGATACGTGCGACGAAGGCCTGCTTCTTGTCGATGGCAATGAGGTAAGCAAGTACAATGCGCGACAGCTGACGGAATACCGCCGCTACGATATCGGTTTCGTGTTCCAGTTCTATAATCTGGTACAAAACCTTACTGCTAAAGAAAACGTAGAGCTCGCGACGCAGATATGCCCCAATCCGCGCGACGCACAGGAAGTATTGCGCGAGGTCGGGCTTGAACATAGGCTGGACAACTTTCCGGCGCAATTATCGGGCGGGGAGCAGCAGCGCGTTTCTATTGCGCGTGCACTTGCAAAAAATCCTAAATTGTTGTTGTGCGACGAACCCACGGGCGCACTCGATTCGGAAACGGGCAAAACGATATTAAAGCTTTTGCAGGATACCTGCCGCGAAAAAAACATGACGGTCGTTGTCGTAACGCATAACCAGGCGATCATGCCTATGGCAGACCGCGTCATCAGAATGAAGAACAGCAAGGTGAAGGAGATCATCTTAAACGATCATCCGACGCCGGTAGAAGAGATAGAGTGGTAAACGGATGAAACGACATATGCTTGTAAAAGAAGCGGTGCGCGAGATATGGAAGAGCCGCACCCGTTTTTTTTCTATTTTAGGGATCGTTGCGCTGGGCGTGGGCTTTTTTGCCGGGGTCAAGGCGAGTTGTCCCGACATGAAGATCACGATGGAGCAGTATTACGAAGAAACTGCTCTTGCTGATGTGCATCTTGTTTCCACATATGGTTTCAATGATAATGATATCAGTGCGATAGGAGAAGTTTCGGGCATACGCGAGATGATGCCCGCCTATTCGGTGGACGCTTTTGTAGATTCAGGAGACCGTACAGATACGATTGCAAAGGTGCTGTCCATCAAGACCACGCAAAACGGCGAGGATGGAAACGAGCTCAATAAGCCTGTTCTAAAAGAGGGCAGACTGCCTGAAAAAGCAGGCGAGTGCGTGGTGGAAAAAACCATCAATTCCCCGGAAAATTTTGAGATCGGCGGCACGGTCAAGCTATTGGCGGGCAAGGTGGACGACGATATCTTAGATACGCTTGATACAGACGAATTCACCATCGTAGGCATTGTGGAATCGTCTTCTTTTATTTCGTTCGATCGCGGCAAGGCACAGATCGGCGACGGGGAGATTGATTGCTTCATCATGGTTCCCGCACAGGATTTTGTACTTGATGTATATACGGATGTATACCTGACAATGAGCGATACAGCAGGACTCAGTCCGTTTGAGCAGCCGTATAAGGACGCTGCGGCAAGCGCCGTAACGGCGTTTGAGAAGGTCGCGGATGTGCGCGAAACAGCGCGCTACGACGAGATCATGAGCGAGGCGCAGGAAAAGATCGACGACGGTAAAAAGGAACTCGAGGACGGAAAGCAGACGCAGCAAGAGGAGCTTGCGGATGCGAGCAAAAAGATCGATGACGCACAAAAGGAATTAGACGACGGGCAAAAAACGCTCGACGAGAAGAAGGACGAATATAATACGCAAATTGCTGCAGCACAGGCAAAGCTGGACGATGCGCGATCGCAGACCGCGGATGGAGAAAAACAATATCAAGATGGCCTGAAGCAATATCAGGACGGCTTAAAACAATATGAAGACGGGCTTGCCCAGTTCAATGCACAAAAACCGGCGGCAGAGCAACAGATTGCACAGCTTAAGCTGCAGGCGGATGGCATACGGGCGCAAATCGCTGCGGGTGTTCCGGGGCTGGAGGGCGCTCTACAACAGATCGAACAGGGTATCGTGCAGGCACAGGGCACTCTTGATGCGACACAAAAGCAACTCGATGACAGTAAAGCAGAGCTTGACGCGGCAAAGCAGACGCTGGACGAGTCCCGCGTGCAGCTCGACGGCGCTGCGGCACAAATTGTGTCAGGGCAGGCGGAGCTTGACCGTCAGAAGGTATCAGGTGCGCGGCAACTAGAGGATGCGCAGAAAAAGCTCGACGACGGACAAAAAGAATTGGATGACGCAAAAAAAGAATATAACGAGGGCAAAACGGATTCCGATAAAGAGATCGCCGACGCGCAGGCAGAGTTAGACGACGCGGAACAAGAACTCTCGGACGTGAAAAAGCCTGTCTGGTATGTGTGGGACAGGGACAACAATCCCGGCTATTCCAGCTATCAGGACGATGCGGAAAAAGTCGACGCGATCGCGGCGGTGTTCCCGTTATTCTTCATTTTGGTAGCGGCGCTTGTGTGCTTTACGACGATGACGCGCATGGTAGAGGAACAGCGCACGCAGGTCGGGACGCTAAAGGCGCTCGGCTATTCCAGCCGTGCGATCATGTCAAAATACCTGTGGTACGCCATCACGGCCAGCGTGATAGGCAGTATCTTAGGGCTTGTGATCGGTTTTTCGTTGTTCCCGAAGGTCGTGATCGACGCATACCATATGCGCTACTTCATGCCCGCAGGATTAACACCCTTCCATTGGGACTACGCATTTTGGTGTACCATCGTTTCCGTCGCGGTAACGGGTTTTTCCGCTTGGGCGGCAGGATATAAGGAATTACGGGAGCAACCGGCACAGCTCATGCGCCCCAAAGCGCCGCCAAGCGGCAAGCGCGTATTGCTCGAGAAGTGGACGTGGTTGTGGAGCAAGCTCAACTTTACCAAAAAGGTAACGATCCGTAATATTTTCCGCTACAAGAACCGTGTGCTGATGACGGTCATCGGCATTGCGGGATGTACGGCGCTCATGCTCACTGGCTTTGGGCTGCAATATTCCATTGGTGCGATCGTGGAAAAGCAGTTCAATGAAATATCCGTATACGACGCGCTCGGGTCATTAGACGACGAAACGACTAGTGACGATCTGGTGACGATCCAGCAAGAGGTTGCAAACACGCCGGGTGTGAAAAACGAGATGCTGCTTTACTACAAAGGCATCGACGCAATAGATGCAAACGGTAAAAAGGTGAGCGCAACCGCGTTCGTGCCCGACGAACCGGCAGAGATGGGCAACTACATCAATTTGCGTACACGGGAAGAAAAGCAGCCGCTTGCGCTCGGCAACGACGGTGCGATCATCAACGAAAAGCTCTCAAAACTGCTGAAGTTAAAGGTGGGCGACACGTTCGATATTAAGGATGCGGATGGCAACGAAGCGCAGGCAAAGGTCAGCGGCATCACAGAAAACTACGCGATGAACTATGTATATATGACCCCTGATTATTACGCGCAGCTTTTTGGAAGCAAGCCATTAAACAACATGTTTGCGATGGATATGGAGTCGGGAACCGATTTGTCCGCGCTCTCAGAAACACTTCTTGGCTACGACCATGTGCAGGGGCTTTCCTACGCGAGCGATACAACGGAGCAGTTTGCTGATATGGTAGACAGCATGGGCAGTATCATGTTGGTGATCATCGTATCGGCAGGTATGCTGGCGTTCATTGTAATGTACAATCTGGTCAACATCAATGTGACGGAACGTATGCGCGAATTGGCGACCATTAAAGTGCTTGGTTTTTATGATAAGGAAGTGTCCGCGTATATCTATCGTGAAAACACGATATCAGCGGTGATCGGCATGTTTGTGGGGCTGGTGCTGGGCGTGTTCTTAGAGAAATTCGTTGTCAGTACGGCGGAGGTGGATATCGTCATGTTCGCGCCCGAGATACCTTGGACGGCATTCGTGTACGCAGGTGCATTAACGCTGGCATTCGCGTTCGTGGTAAATTTTGTACTGCATTTCAAGCTGAAGAAGATTGACATGGTAGAATCTATGAAGTCGATCGAGTGATGTCCTCAAATGTCCGCTGCGCGTCAGACAATGTCAGGCAGCGCGGTAGTATGATGGTAGTGTGAAAAAATATGGATCAAGAGGAAGTGCAGGGATGCGCTTCCTTTTTTGATGCCAAAAAATAAAAAGGAGAGAAGAAAATGTCGAACAACAAATGGAGCGACGCATACACGAATATGCAGAGAGCCGCAGAGCTGCGGGCGGAGAAGAAGCGTCAGGCTGAGGAAGCACGCAGGCAACGTGAGGAGGAACAAAGACGGCAGGCAGAGGAGCGTAGGAGACAAGAAGAACGGAAACGGCAGGAGGAAGCGGAGAAGCGAAAACAGCAAGAAACACAGCGACAGGCACAGGAGGAAAAGCAGCGTCAGGAAGCACAGAAGTTTGCGCAGGGCAATGCGGGAACACAAACATACGCAGAAGCGGTATATGGGAACAAGTGGAGAGACCCCGTAGTCAATACGCAGTTAGAAAAGAAAAAGGCGGCAGCGGAAAGCTGGACTTTAACCGGATAAGGAATATAACTATTTGATGACGTTGCTTCGGGAGTCTGGTATCATGAGGGTAGCGCAGAAGAAACTGCAAAGGGTTGCTATGAAGCATATACAGGAAATTCACCAGACCCTAATAGAGAATACGATACCGGGGTCAAGATCGAGATTGTGGAATATGATGGCAATAAGTTAACAAAGCGTATTCCCTTGACGGACGGCACAGGGCGTGTGTTTTTTGGATAAAGGGACAGTATGCCGATCGATGCAATTTTATGAGGGAGAAGAATAAAGATGATAACATGGGTAAAGAAAAACTGGATGCGGCTGATAAAGATTGCAGCAGTGGTATTGTATTTTCTTTTTTTGGTGCGGGAAATGGTCGTCAGTGGCATTTTCCCTGTTTTTGAATCGCGTAGCTACAGTATGTCGTTTATACGAGGGCTCATGATGAACGGTATTATGCTTTACCTTTTCACATGGCTGTATAAGTGGGTAGTTAAGGGAAACTTGCGAGGATGGCATATGCAGAGCATACTGATCGTGGTATGCGGCCTAGCAATCAGGCTGTTGATGGATTCCCTGTATCTCTTAGTACACCCGATGGAAACGGAAGAATCGATGCAGACTATTTTATATTATGCCTATCTCATTTGGGCATTTTTGCTGGTGATTATGTTACTATGCTTTTTTGTGTTCGACAGGCGTAAAATTTGCATCTGCAAAACACGCGTCCCAAAAGGGATTAGTATTGCGCTGTTAGTGTCTCTTGCTTACATTACGGCATCGGTTATTGTGACAATACAGGTCAATACGCCAATGGAGCCGCTGGGACTTGATAATCTAGCGAACCTAATAAATGCGTTCATTTCAAGACCTTATCAATACGTGTTAAGCGATCTGGTAAACCAGCTAGCGGTTGTTTGGGGATTGGTGTTGTTCTTCCTCCTGTGGCTCAACACAAAACCAGCGAGTGAAAAAATACCGCTGGAAAGTTTGGATTGAAAAACGAATAAAGCCAAAAGAGCGCTGCCAATCACGGCAGCGCTCTTTTTTATGCCGGCGGCAGCAGCCGCGAGCGTGTACCCGTATACAAAAGTGTAAGGGAGTGCATCGCACGGGTACAGGCGACATACAGCAGGCTACGGTCGTGTTCGCAATGGTACTGCGCGTCGTCTGCGCCGGGGATGATCACTTCGTCAAATTCCAACCCTTTTGACATATGCACCGAGACGATGGAAATGCCGTTATTAAAGTTCTTGCTGTCAGGGCTGATCAAGCAAACGTCAAATTCATCATACAGGTCATCGTATAGCTTTTTTGCCTGTTCGTCCGTCTTGGTGATGACGCCCAGCGTACGGTTTTTGCCTGCCCAAAAAGAACGAATCAGGCGGCGCAACTGCACTATTTCGTCTTCCTCGCTGCCACAAGCGAGGATTCTGGGCGCTTCTCCGTGCCGCTCGACCGCCTCCAGCCCGTCTGCTGGCTGGATGTGCTTTGCAAAGCGAATGATCTCATAAGTAGAACGGTAGCTCTTGTTGAGGCGTACAAGCTGCGCACCCTCGTAAAGCGCAAGGAGGTCTTCCTGCGTATGCGTATGGTGAGGGTACACCCGCTGGGAAAAATCACCTAAAATCGTTTTGGGACAAGGAAAGAGGCGGTTGATCACAGCAAATTGTATGGGAGTATAGTCCTGCATCTCGTCGATCACAAGATGGCGAATGATTTTACTTTCACGCAGCCCATCGAATGCCGCCCGCACATAAAGAAAGGGAAAAACATCATTCCATTCAATCGTTTTGCTATCTGGCGTCATAAGCATCTCCTGCCTGCCGATCTGCCTGTAAAATTCCCTGTAAAGCGAAAGCGAGCTTTTGTAGGTAAGCATGTCGTTCAGGCTTTTTATGACCACGCCCGGCTTGGGCAATTCCTCACCTCTGACATTGTCTGTTGTGAAACGCTCGAGGATGTCTTCCGCAACCATGCGCAGCCGCTGTTTTAAGGGATGTCCATCATACGCGTTGATTCGGGCACGTATCCATGTTGCCGGGGCAATAAAGTCTTCAAAGGTATAGTCAGCCTCCGTAAACGCAAAATTAGGTATCTCGCAGATGAAATCATCAAGCTGCTTCACAAAATCCAGCGTAGATTTAAAGTGTGCCCTTTGCGCGTACCCTTTGTCCGCTGTCCCGTAAGCCTTGTCTGGCTCAAAACGAATAATGCCTTCAAGCTGCGCCTGAGCAACGTCCTCAAACCCTGCCTCGAAGATCGGTTCTTCCCCAAGCTCAGGCAGCACGCCCGAAATATAGTCGGAAAAGACCTTGCTGGGCGAAAGGATGGTGATGTTCTGTGCGCATAGTGTGTCCTTGAAGCGGTACAAGAGGAAGGTGTGTATACTCCTCCAAAAAGGACATCCTGTTTTGTATCTTTTGTTGTTTATCGTGCATAAAATCCTCCCTTTGGCATCAGGAAACCAAGCCCCGAAGCATTCTTCCCTCAGGGATAATATTCCGTATTCATGCCTTTATGAAAAGTGTAACAGGAAAATAAAAAAAGACTAGACTGATACTTTTGCCTATGGTATGGTATATAGTAATCGTACCTATTTTAGGAAACGAAAAAAGACCCGGCAGGATTTACTGCCGGGTCTTTTTTATTTGTGCTATTTGTGTTTCTTTTTGAGCACGACCAGTACAACGATCACACAGACCGCCGCGCCGCATGCGATAAGCAGCCACAGGATAGGGTTGACTTGTGTATCGCCGGTCTTTACCGTGCCTGATGCCGGAGCGTCAAGACGGCCTGTTTCGCTTGCCGTACCTCCTGCCGCGCCGCCCTGCGTATTGGTAGGCGAGGGGGAAGGCGACGGCGTTATAGTGGGGTCAGCCGGCGGGGTGGTACTGGGCGTTGGCGTTGTCGGCGGGTCTTCGGGCGTATTGGTGATTATACCAGCCGCGGAAATGCCCGAAGCCGTATCAAAAACCACAGAATCATCCATACCTATCTCAAATTTGAAGTGAGGATCGTCAGGGGCAAGATAGCCGTCAAGTGGCTGTGTTTCAGTCAGGATATATGTGTCGCGGGGCAGGGAAGCAAAGGTGATGCGTCCGTCCTGCGCCGTTGTGGCCTCTGTCGGTTCCGCCGCCGCGTCTGTCCCTGTATATTCATATTTTCCATTGTTCAATGTCAACTGAACAGGCAGACCGTCCGGCTCCGCTCCATCAAAGGTACGCGCTAGCGTAAACGCTACTCCTTGCAAAAAGAGGTCAGGCGTATTTGCATCCGCTTTTTGTATCGTTACATCGGCGGATGTGCGTTTTTCCGCCACGGCAAGCGGCGGGATGTCTGCAAGCTTGCTCGCGGGCACGTCAGATTTGTATGGATATACCGCCGGATCGAGCGCATATCCATCGGGCGCGGCCATCTCTTTCACGAAGTATTGCGCATTGAACGCAAGTCCACGGAACACAGTCTTGCCATCCTCATCGGTGATACCTGTTTTAAATGGTATGCCGGATGCGTCAGCAGTGGTAAAAATGCCGTATGTCGCACCGGGCACAGCGGTCGCTGTGAGTGCGTCGGCATCTGTTTTTTCTATGACACAAGCCGTCGTGCGTGTCAGATACCCCCATGCGCTGTTGCTGACGCCCTGCGATGCAGCTGATGTGTCGAGCGCAACACTGTCATCGTATAAATCGATATCGTTTTTGGCGTTGCCGCCCATGACCTCGCCTACGATATATGTGCGGTAGGTAAGGGTATAAGAATCATTGTCACGAGGAAGTGTGACATTCAATTTGTTATCCTTGATGTTCGCCTGATAAAGAGCAGGATCGACAGGGCTTCCCGCCGTGTCGATTCGTCCGTTTGCGCCATGTGTACTGCGGCTAAGCACGACAGAGCTGCTGTCGAATTCCAGCCCCATAGGCAGCGTATCTATCACAATAGGCGACGTAAGCGTTGTCCCGTTGGGGTTGATATGCACGTTCCATTCGATGTAGGAGCCCGTCTCAGAAACCACACAAGGTGAGGATTTTTTGACGGACAGCTTGTTTTCGATGGTGTTTTCCGCTGTAACGGGCGACGCAACAGAGAACGCAGCACTGCCGGAGGGCAGTTCGTCCGCTGTTATAGATATATTGTTCTGCGCCGATATCTTCACACCCTTTTGAAAGAAATCATCCTTGTTTGCAAGCCGAAGGTATAGATGCAGCGTGTGCGTGTCGCTCGTATCGCCGAGAGCAAGGGACAACAGCTTGCTCTGGTAAGAGGCTTTGCCGCCCGTGATAAGTGATGCAAGCGTCGCAGAAGTGTCATTCAGATAGGACTTCTCCAAATCGAGCGACCAGTCCGGCGCGGGAAGCCCGCTGATTGTGCCGCCTGCAAGGTCGGTGATCTTCGTGATCATCGCGCCAATGTCGTCCGTTATTACCGCGTCTGTAAGGGCAGTCTTAGTAGCGTTGATCTTGACGGTATAGTGCATATACCCTTCGTTTTCCGCTTCATTGAACGTATAGGCTGCATCCTTTTTGAGCATCTCATTCTTCACCTTGCGCGACGCGCTTGTGTCCGCAAAATAGGCAGGCTTGTCAACGTCAAGGTGTGCGCTGTTATTATAGGTATGATCCACATGGTTTTCGCTGAAATAGTTGAGCGCCTTCGTCTTGTATTCGATCACGACCTTATCAAGGTCGGCGGCGTAATTTGCATCAGCGACATTGGAAGAAAAGGCAAAAGCCATGTCGCGCTGCGTAGCGTCTATGGAAAAGATTGCCGCGATTGCCGCGTCGCTCATAGCCGTATTTCCGTATTTGACAACAACACTGTCCGCGACAAATTCTTGATCGCTTTCTATAGTGTCCGTGACCTCTGCCTGTGTATACGAATTCAGGCGTACGGTCGGGTCGATACGCCATGTGATGTAGCCCGTTTCATGGTCAAAGGAGGGAGAGCTTTTGTTCAAAAATACAGAATTGAATCCTGTTTCGATTTTGGGTGAAATGATGTTTACGGTCTTGCCGGTGCCGAATGGAAGCCTCCATGTCATTTTTGCTTCGTTCTCGACTTTTGGAACAGTACCGGGCGCGCCGGGGAGCGCACCGTTCGTTACCGTCGTGTCAAAGCGGATCGTATAAGTCCCGCTTATACGCTGCGGCATCGTGACGGTCAGCGTATTGCTGGCAGTATCGAGTGAAGCGCCCGCGCCCTCAGCGGCGAAATCAGCAATGTCCTTATTGTTCAGCTTGACGCTGCCCGCAACAAAGGTGAGGTCGGCGGAAAGCTTGTCGGTCACCACTGCGTCAAGCAGCATACCCGCAGGCTCGCCTGTACTTATCTTGATCTCCCAGCGAATCGTGTTTGCGTCCACCTGTGTGCCCTTTTTTTCGAGTGTTGTCGGCGGAACTGTCACGGTGTCCGTACCCGTCCACGCACCGGGCGCAGGTTCGGTATCCGTGTTATGTGAAAGCATTGCGTTGTTTATAGCGCTCATACCCGTGTTTGCGGCAACAGCGTCTTCGTTTACCTGCGTAACGACGGTAATGGTCTGCGGCGTTTTATCGCCTGTGGTAAAGGTATAGCCGTTGGCATCGAAATCCGGGATAGGCGTAAGCGTACTTCCTTGTTTGATCCCTGCGGAAACAAACGTGAGGTCTGCGGGCAATGTATCAGTAAGCTTATACCCGTCAAGGTCAACGCCCTTTGTACCCGTGCCAACGATGATTTCCCATACGATCTGTCCGGTCGCAGGGTCATATGTGCCTTCTTTGGAAACGCCGCTCGGTACAGATCGTCCGGGGAAGGTGATGCTTGCGTCCGGACTTCCGGTGTTCAGCAAGTCAATGTCTACAGTCGTCGGGCCGGAAGAATTCAGCTTATTTTTATCAAGGTTTAAAGAAAAGGTGCAGCCACCGCCGAATGTAGCAGAACTATCGATCTCTTGCGTAAAAGTGAACACGAGTGTATTGGATGTATGATCGGCTGTGTATGTTGCGACCACACTTCCATTCGAATGGCATTCGCCGGTGGTCACGCCGGGCGATATGGGCAGAGCGTCCGGCAGGGATAAGGTAAAGGTATCGCCGGGAGCAACCAGATAGCCGATTGCGTCGTTATCCACATCAAATTGCAAGCCGATGTTGAGCTCGTCTAAGGATTCCACTGCGATGTTCGCGGGGAAGGTGTAGGCGTTACCGTTTTTCGTAAGGTTTTTCCACTGACTGCCGTCTTTATATTGCAGGTCAGTCAGGGAGAGGTTGAGAATATCGGGCCTGTCTGTCCAGTCCGTCGGCGCTGCGGCAGGGACAGGAAATGCTGCATCTGCGCTTTGTGGTGTGGTTTCTTCCGCGAGGGCAAAAGAAGAACCGCCCAAGACAAGCGCAACACACAAAAATACATATAGAAAACGCTGAAAACAATGCCGTATAGCCCGGCGCTGTTTTTGCGCACCGTTCCTTTTTTTATCAATTAACAAAACAATACCCCCATAAAATCGCATACATACAAAGTAACCGTTGTATATTAAATATTATTGGATATATTACATATAAAGTCAAGTATTATAAATGCGTTTTCTTGACAAACAACAGCTTTAGGGGTAGCATAAAACCTGTTGATATGATTGGTTGCGTGCGCAACCAATTGTGTAGAAATTTGGATCAGTAAAGGAATGAATGGCTCACCATGGGAATAGACAAAAAATACCGCCTGACCATCATGATCATTTTGATTGGTACATTCGTCGGATCATTGACGCAAACGTTGTTAACGTCCGCCTTGCCGCGTATCGTTGCCGATCTTGGCATTTCGGTGGGGCTGGGGCAATGGCTGACGACTATCTATATGCTCGTGATCGGGATCATGGTTCCCACAACGTCCTTTCTGATCGGTAAATTTTCTACGCGACAGCTTTTTATGACGTGCATGGCGCTGTTTTTCAGCGGGTCTTTGCTGGCGCTCTTTTCAGGTAATTTTGCGATGCTGCTCACAGGCAGGGTACTGCAGGCGGCGGGGACGGGGATATTGTTCCCGCTCCTAAACGTTATTGTGCTGGAACTCACCCCCATAGACAGGCGCGGTTTTTCCATGGGAATTGTCGGCCTGACCGTTAGCTTTGCGCCTGCCATTGCACCTACGCTTTCCGGTTGGATGAGCGACGCGTTCGGTTGGCAAAGCATCTTCGTACTATTGAGTGTATTAAGTGGTATCATTCTTCTGGTTGCGGTGTTTTTGCTCAAAAACGTCAAACGTGCGGAGGCGTCCGGCGCGCTCGACCGGTTGTCCATACTGTGCTCGTCGTTGGGGTTTGGTGGTCTGCTGCTCGCATTCACCAGCCTGAGCGACTACGGATTTTTCCATCCGCTTGTCATTGCGCCGCTTGTGGTAGGCATACTTTCCCTGATCTTTTTTGTACGCAGGCAGCTTAAGATCAAAAATCCACTGCTTGATGTGCGTATTTTCAAACATAAGAATTTCGCGGTAGGCACGGCGCTCATTTCACTTTACTATTTTGCGTTCATGGGCATGGGCATCGTACTGCCACTTTACATCCAAAGCTATCTGGGACAATCGGCGCTCGTTTCGGGACTGACACTTTTGCCGGGCGCATTTTTGATGGCGGCGACCAGTCCGCTTTCCGGCTGGATGCTCGACCGCCTGGGTGCACGCATCACGCTGCTCATCGGCTCCGTGTGCCTGACGGGCGGAACGTTGCTCCTTACGATGACAAATGCCGGTACGCCAATGGGCGTGCTCGTCGCGGATTATGCGGTACGGTGTGTGGGGCTGGGGTTCCTGCTCATGCCCGCAACGACGTGGAGTGTGGATTGCCTGCACATCAAAAAGATGCCGGACGGGATCGTGATCAATAATACGATCCGGCAGGTAGCGGGTGCGATCGGCTCGGCGCTGATGGTAACGGTAATGTCGGTCGCGACAAACGGGGCGCATACGGGTTCTGTTGCGGGGGACGGTGTTTACGGTGTGCACATGTCTTTTCTGTTTTCCGCGCTGCTGTGCATCGCCGCACTCATTTTGGCAGTCGTCTTTGTACGCAGTACCAAGCGTGAAGAGCTGCGCAAGCAGGGAAAACGGCAGGCAAAATAAACAGTGATTTAAAAGGTAGACTTTTTCAACCGTTTCATTTATACTGTTTTTAGTAAGAAAATGATAATAAATGACCCTTTTTAAATCAAAAACTGTCACATATGCTCTGGTTGAAAAAGTCTACTTTTCTGACCGGAAGCGGCGCGATGTTTCAAAATGGGTCGATGGATGATCAGGAGGGGGATATGAACGGACAGAAAAAGGAAGATTTGCTTGATGTGCTCGCAAAACAGGTGGACTGTGCATATCTATCGGAGTTGAGGACTCCCGCTTACTATCCGCTGCTGGCAGACGCGCTCAAACGGATAGAGCCGGACGCATACAGTGTGCGGGAATGGGAAGAAGCCGCTTTTTATATCATCGGGGAGAGGATATTGGTGCAGGACAGCGCGCAGGTGCGCGAAACGCTGCGCAAAAAGTTAAAGGAAGCTGGGCATGTGCCCGTGCGATAAGTTGAAAAAAGACCGCCAGCAATGGCGGCCTTTTTTATTGATCTCAGTCCAAATAATAATCTACGGCGACGCTCGTCTCGCGCACGCTGTGCATATGCTTTTTGACCACGCTCACGTGGTAGGGATGTTGTTGATACGCGTCGAGCGCTTTCTCATCATCCAAAAGCACCTCCAAAATGAGGTCATAAGAACGGTCGGAATGCAGAAAGTCGATGCCCACCTCGATGCCGTGCAAAAGCTCCACATTGCCGTCCATAGAAAGCAAAATCTCTTTTGCCTGTTCGCAGTTTGCCTGTGATGGGTCTTTCAGCTTAAAGCATACGATATGTTTGATCATAAATCATCCTCCGGTATATACTTTTTTCTTCCAAACCATTGTAACACAGAGAAACTCTTTATGCCCATTTTTCATACGCATTTTTCTTGACAGGGAAGTGTGCTGATTTAATCACTTTTGGTTTAAAATATGATATAATATAGGATACTGGTTTTTTACAGGGGATAACAGACCAAATCGAAATAAGCGAGGTATTATGAACAAGTTTGAATTGCATTCCAAGTACGCGCCCGCCGGCGACCAGCCAAAGGCGATCGACGAGCTGGTACGTGGTGTAGAAGAGAACAAGCGCGCACAGGTGCTTCTCGGAGTTACGGGCAGCGGTAAAACGTTTACGATGGCAAATGTCATCGCGCGTACGCAGCGGCCCGCGCTTATTTTGGCGCACAACAAGACGCTGGCGGCGCAGCTTTGCAGCGAGTTTAAGGAGTTTTTCCCAAATAACGCGGTGGAGTTCTTCGTCAGTTATTATGATTATTACCAACCGGAAGCGTATATGCCCGGGCGCGATTTGTATATTGAAAAGGATTCGAGCGTCAACGACGAGATCGATAAGATGCGCCACTCGGCGACATCCGCGCTTCTCGAACGCAAGGACGTGATCGTAATCGCGAGCGTATCGTGCATCTACTCGATCGGCGCGCCGGAAGATTACGGTAACCTGGCGGTAGCGCTGCGGGAAGGGATGGAATACCCGCGTGAAGCGCTCTTAGAGAAGCTCGTATCCATCAACTACAAAAGAAACGATATTGAAATGTCGCGCGGTACGTTCCGTGTGCGCGGCGAGATCGTGGAGATATACCCCATGGGGACAAGCGAACGCGCTGTACGCGTGGAATATTTTGGCGATACGATCGAGCAGATATTCGAGATCGAAGCACTGACAGGCAGGAAGCTGACCAAAGAAAAATACGTGATCATCTTCCCGGCGTCGCATTACGCGATGGAGCACGATAAGGTGCTTGCGCACCTCCCGGATATCAAGCGGGATATGCTTGGGCAAATAGAGATGTTCAAAGAGCAGGGAAAGCTGCTTGAAGCAGAACGTATCCAGCAGCGTACGATGTATGATATGGAGATGTTAAAGGAGCTCGGTTATTGCTCAGGCATCGAAAACTATTCACGATATTTTGACGGACGTAAGCCGGGTGAACCGCCGTATACGCTGATGGATTACTTCCCGGACGATTATCTGCTGTTCGTGGACGAATCGCACATGACGCTGCCGCAGGTGCGCGGCATGTACAACGGCGACCGTGCCCGCAAGCAGATGCTGGTAGACTACGGGTTCCGCCTGCCGTCCGCTTTTGACAACCGCCCGCTGCAATTTGCGGAATTCAACGCGCGTGTCAACCAGGCGGTGTACGTTTCGGCAACACCGGCAGAATACGAGCGCGATCTCGCGAACGGCGAAGTGGTAGAGCAGGTCGTACGACCCACAGGCCTGTTAGAACCGGTGATCGACATACGAAAAACAGACGGTCAGTTAGACGACCTCTTAGGCGAGATCGGCGACATCGCCGCGCGTAAAAAGCGCGTGCTGGTGACGACGCTCACCAAGCGTCTGGCAGAACGTCTGACGGAATATTATACGGAAATGGGCATTCGCGTGAAGTATATGCACTCGGACATTGATACATTGGAGCGCATCGACATCATCCGCGGTCTGCGCTTGGGAGAGTTCGATGTGCTGGTGGGCATCAATTTGCTGCGCGAGGGGCTGGATATTCCGGAGGTGGAATTGGTGGCGATCCTCGATGCGGATAAGGAAGGGTTCCTGCGCAACGAAACGTCGCTCATCCAGACCATCGGACGTGCAGCGCGTAACGCGGAAGGCCGTGTGATATTGTATGCAGACAAGATGACGCGTTCCATCAATGCGGCAGTAAGCGAGACGGAACGCCGCCGCGCGGTGCAAAAGGCGTATAATGAGCAGCATGGCATCACGCCGACCACGATCACAAAGGATGTGAGCGAAGCGCTTGCCATCTCACAGAAGGCAGAGGAAGCGGTCGTCGAGAACCTCACAAAGGACGAACGCAATATGCGCATCGATATCCTCACGCAGCAGATGAAACAGGCCGCCGCCGAGCTAGAGTTCGAGGTTGCCGCCAAGCTGCGGGATATGATCGAAGATCTGCAAAAAAGTAAAAAATAATTTGAGATAAAAGAGGAAAATATATGGACTATTTACACATCAAGGGCGCACGTGAGCACAATTTAAAGAACATTGATTTAACGCTGCCGCGCGACAAATTTATTGTGATCACCGGACTTTCGGGCAGTGGGAAATCGTCGCTGGCGTTCGATACGATCTACGCGGAAGGCCAGAGGCGGTATGTGGAATCATTATCGTCGTACGCGCGGCAATTTTTGGGACAGATGGAAAAGCCGGACGTAGACCTCATCGAAGGACTTTCGCCCGCGATCTCCATCGACCAGAAAACAACTGCCAGAAACCCGCGTTCCACAGTGGGTACAGTCACAGAGATACACGACTATTTGCGCCTGCTTTATGCGCGGGCGGGCGATGTATACTGCACCAAGTGCGGCAAGAAGATATCCCGCCAGACGGTAGACCAGATGGTCGATCAGGTCATGAAGAATCCGGAGGGCTCAAAGCTGATGATTTTGGCGCCCGTCATCCGCGCAAAAAAAGGTGAGCATAAGAAGGTGCTCGAAAACCTCTTGAAGGAAGGCTTTACGCGTGCCGTTGTAGACGGGGAAACGCATGAGCTGGATGAGGAGATCAAGCTCGAGAAGCAAAAGAAGCATACGATCGCGGCGGTCATCGACCGTATCGTCATCAAGCCGGACAGCGCAAAGCGTGTGACGGATTCCATCGAGACAGCGCTTCGTATGACAGGCGGACTCGTCATCATCCGCAACATGGACAGCGGCGAAGAAAAGCTGATGAACGAAAATTTTGCATGCGCAGACTGCGGTGTGAGCATCGAGGAGCTGACGCCCCGTATGTTTTCCTTCAACAGCCCGTTTGGCGCATGCCCGGAATGTACGGGACTCGGTATGCTTTTGAAGATCGATCCTGACCTTATCGTACCGGACAAAACAAAGACCTTGCGTGACGGCGCAGTCAGGGCGTCCGGCTGGAATTTCGGTGCGGTCGGTACCATCGCCAAAAACTATCTCGATGCGATGATGAAGCGCTACAAATTCGATATGGATACGCCGTATCAGGATTTGCCGGACGAGGTGCAGCACGCGCTTTTATACGGCACAAACGGCGAAAAATTGCGCGTAGAATACGAAGGTATGGGCGGCGCTGGCTATTACAATGCCGCATTTGAGGGGATTGTACCCAATTTGGAGCGCCGTTATCAGGAGACGACCTCCGAATACATGAAGGGCGAGATCGAAAGCTACATGGTGGAAACGCCATGCCCGGTGTGCGGCGGCAGGCGCTATAAGCCGGAAACATTGGCTGTCAGGATTGGCGACAAAAACATTGCCGACCTTTCAGATATGTCTATCCGCGCAGCGCGTGAGTATATCAATATGGTAAAACTCGACCACAAACAAAAAGCGATCGCCGAGCGTGTGATGAAGGAGCTCAATGCGCGCTTCGATTTTCTGATCAACGTCGGCCTTGATTACCTGACGCTTTCGCGAGCGGCAGGAACGCTTTCGGGCGGTGAAGCGCAGCGCATCCGTCTGGCGACACAGATCGGCAGCGGTCTGATGGGCGTGCTGTATATCTTAGACGAGCCGAGCATCGGTCTGCATCAGAAGGATAACGACAAGCTGTTAAAAACGCTCAAGGGCTTGCGCGACATAGGCAATACGCTCATCGTTGTAGAGCACGACGAGGAGACGATGCTGGGCGCAGACCACATCGTAGATATCGGGCCGGGCGCGGGCGCGCATGGCGGCAAGGTGATCGCAGAGGGTACGCCCAAACAGATCATGGAAAATAAAAAGAGCATCACCGGGCAGTATCTATCGGGTGCGAAGCTCATCCGCATCCCCGCAAAGCTGCGCGAGGCAAAGCAGTGGATCACCGTCAAAGGCGCTCAGGAAAACAACCTGCGCGATATTGACGTAGCATTCCCGACGGGGGTCATCACTGCGGTCACGGGCGTGTCGGGCAGCGGAAAAAGCACGCTTGTCAACCATATTCTGAAAAAGGCGTCCATGCAGCGGTTCTATCATTCCAAGGACAGGCCGGGCAAGCATAAGGCGATCGAGGGGCTTGAGTATGTGGATAAGGTCGTTGATATCGATCAGTCGCCCATCGGGCGCACGCCGCGTTCCAACCCGGCGACATATACGGGCATGTTCGATTTGATCCGCGATATCTTTGCAATGACGCAGGACGCGAAAATGCGTGGATATCAAAAAGGACGTTTTTCGTTCAACGTAAAGGGCGGTCGGTGTGAGGCGTGCCGCGGGGACGGTATCATAAAGATCGAGATGCATTTTCTGCCGGACGTATATGTGCAGTGTGAAGTATGTAAGGGGCAGCGCTACAACCGTGAAACGCTGGAAGTGCGCTACAAAGGCAAAAACATCTTCGAAGTACTGGATATGACGGTAGAAGAAGCATATAAGTTCTTCGAGAACATCCCGCGCATCGAAAGCAAGCTGAAGGTGCTGATGGACGTAGGGCTTTCGTATATCAAGCTGGGGCAGCCCTCGACGACGCTTTCAGGCGGCGAGGCGCAGCGCGTCAAGCTGGCGACGCACCTTTCCAAAAAGCAGACGGGTAATACGCTGTTTATCTTGGACGAGCCGACCACAGGCCTGCACATGGACGACGTGAAAAAGCTGGTCAAGGTTTTGAACAGGCTGGCGGACAAGGGCAATACGGTCGTCGTGATCGAGCATAATCTGGACGTGATCAAGAGCGCGGATTATATCATAGATATGGGGCCGGAGGGCGGCGATAAGGGCGGCATGGTGATCGCTAAGGGTACGCCAAAAGAGGTCGCGGCAAGCAAAAAGAGCTATACAGGGCAATATTTAAAGCGTATTTTCGATAATGCCACGCCCGAGCACTATTTGAAACCGAAGAAGAAAAAATAAAAACGCATGTCCGTAAATACCTGTTGCATGTCCTGCAATGTCCGATTGGCGTCAGGTAATGTCTAGTGTAGGTGTACTAAGATAATAGTGTGAAAAAATATGGATCAAGAGGAAGTGCAGTGATGCGCTTCCTTTTTTGATGTCAAAAAAATAAAAAGGAGAGAAGAAAATGTCGAACAACAAATGGAGCGACGCATACACAAATATGCAGAGGGCTGCGGAGGCGCGCGCAGAGAAGAAGCGTCGGGACGAGGAAGCACGCAGACAACGTGAGGAAGAACAAAGACGGCAGGCAGAGGAGCGCAGGAGACAAGAGGAGGAACGGAAACGTCAGGAAGAAGCGGAGAAACGCAGACAGGAGGAAAAGCAGCGCCACGAGGCGGCAAAATTTGCGCAGGGCAATACGGGAACGCAGACATATGCCGAAGCAGTATATGAGAATAAGTGGCGCGATCCTGCACCAAAACACCGCAACCAGTGGCGAAAACGAATGCGCAAAGGCTGATCGATAAAACGCTTGCACTAAAGAGCGACACGGATGACCCGTTTGTGCTGGAACTGAACCGCGATACGTGGGAGCAGGACTATAAGAACGATAGGACGCAAGCGTACAAAAAGCTGGTCAGCGATTATGCGGACGGACTGCTAAAAGGCACGGAAAAACCGTCGGAAGGGCTTAGTAAGGGCAAAGGACGCACAGACGGCGACCTTGCCGACCCGTTTATACAGGGATTGTGGGGAGAACAGGAGCTAAAGAATGATTTTATGCGGGGGCAGGTTACGGCATTCACGCCTGCGCTGGATGCTCGCCCTCCGCGCCGCAGGGCGAGCCGGATACCGGCGCGGAAGGGAAGATCGCGTTGGCGGTCAACCATTTTGTGGCAGTCAAAGGAGACGGAAAAGTGAGCGCGGTTGGTTTAAACAAGGACGGGCAATGTAACGTTGGTTGGTGGACGGATATTCGCCAAGTGGCAGTAGGATCATGGCATACGGTTGGACTCAAAAAGGACGGGACCGTCGTAGCAACGGGAAACAACGATGCGGGGCAATGCGATGTAGAAGACTGGAAAAATGTCAAACAGATTGTTGCAGAGGGTGATACTACGGTGGCGCTGATGGAAGACGGTACGGTTGCGGCAACAAGGTATAACATGAGTGGGGAAAGTTGGGAGAGCACCCGGGAATGGCGGGACATTGAATCTATTGCCATGAGTCTCACGGGAGGGGTCATTATCGGAGCAAAAAAAGACGGGACGATTGAGATGATAGGTCAAGCGGACGATCCGCGTATGGAGGCGCGCGACTGGAAAGATATCGATAAGGTATATGGCGGTTTTAGTAATGTTGCGGGGATAAAAAGGAATGGAATACCAGAAGCAGCGGGATATAACTCCTTTGGGGAATGCAATGTCATAGGCTGGACGGATATTTCTTCGTTGAGCGTGGGTGGGTATTGGACGATCGGCGTCAAAGAAGATGGGACAGTTGTACGTACAAGGGATGAGGAAAGAGACCGGCATAATATCGATCTATCCAACTGGGATCATGTCGTCTATGCGGTGCAAACAGACAACATTGTGATTGGATTGCAAGAGAACGGCACGCTTCTTATCGCCGGGGAACAAAACGATGACATTGACAACGACGCAATTTGGCTGGCGCAGGACTGGAAAGATATCTGTGGCTGGACACTGTAAAAAATTAAACCAAGCGGCGCAGAGTCGAAAGCTATTACGCCGAGGGCGGACTGTGGCAGGAAATGACTGCTTTTGCACAAAAACACAGACTGTCTGTCTAGAGCGATACATTCACCATCTATCACTTAGAAAAAGTTGGTAACGATTTTCTTTACCATTCGCCCACATAAGTGTTTCTTTGGTATAATGGTTTAAACCAATGAACCAAAGAAAGGGACTGTGATGGGACGACATACGATCATTGTGGATAGTGAAAAATGTATAGGGTGCGGATTATGCGTGCGAGACTGTCCGCAAAGCAACATTGACATCGCAAACCAAAAAGCTGTTATCAAAGCACAGGATTGCCTCATGTGCGGGCATTGCGTCGCAATTTGTCCCAAAGCCGCGGTATCCATAACAGGCTTTGAAGAGCCGCCGGAAGAATTTGAGAAGCAAACGATGCTTTCGCCAACAGAGCTTCTGGACGCGATCAAAACACGAAGGAGCATCCGCCGTTTCAAGCAGCAGGAAGTCCCGGGCGAAGTGATCGGGCAGATTATCGAGGCAGGGCGCTTTACGCCCAGCGCAGTCAATGCGCAGGATGTTTCCTATATTGTTCTGAAGGATGAAAGAGAAAAGGCTGAGAAAATCGCGGTGAAGCTTTTCAGGCGGTTGCTGCCCCTTGCATCTCTGTTCAGCAAAGAGGCAAGAGCGGGCGTCGGCATAGATGATCATTTTTTCTTTAAAAAAGCGCCGACAGCGATCGTGATCGTGTCGAAAAACAGAATAAACGGCGCGCTTGCCGCCTCCAACATGGCGCTGATGGCGGAGGCAAACGGTTTGGGCGTGTTATACAGCGGCTTCTTTACCATTGCGGCGAACGTTTCAGGAAAACTGCGCAGGGTGCTCGGCTTAGAGCACAAGGAAAAGGTCGTGACCACGCTCGTGCTCGGCTATCCGGATGTCAATTACTACCGTACAACGCAGCGGGAGACCGCGCGCATCCGCTAGACGAATAGCACAAAAATAAAAAGGGAGGCTATGGTCAGCCTCCCTTTTTGTATTCTTTTACGATAGCCCCAACTTGTCCCACAGATCAGACCAGCGCTGCGTTCGCTCGCTGTCCATGACCGAGCCCTGCATCTTGTCGAGCGTTTGCGCCATATAAAGAAATTCAAGCTTATATTCGTCCTGCTGCACACTTGGGATCGCTTCCAACCGTGTCGCAGCATCCATATAGCTCGATGTGCCTGCGTATTGCGATTGTTTGAGCAGCATCCCCACCTCTGCCACAGAAGCGGCATACTTCATAGTATCGGAGGGCGTCGCACTATAAGCTGTTGCGTCCACAGGGTAGGAAAGCAACTGGCTCACATCTCCGTCCGGCGCTTTGTAGCGGATGTTCACTGTGAGGTATTCGTCGCTGGCAGTGGTCACGGTCTGCTGGTATTTCAGGCCGCTGTCCTCCTCCGCCGGGGCAACCGTCGCCTCTACGATCTCATAGATGGCTGTCATCGAATGGCCCGCGCCGATCTCGCCGCCGTCCTTGGTGTCATCGTCAAAATCCTCATCCTCAAGCCGCCGGTTTTCATAACCAATCAGGCGGTACTCCGCAACCTTAGAGGGGTTGAATTCCACCTGCAGCTTCACCTCCTTGGCGACAGTGAACAGCGTACCGCACATATCGATGA
>NZ_JAYFPU010000292.1:0-9061 GCF_034927525.1 Christensenella sp. | reverse complement strand
CCCATCGTGACGACGATATCCGTAGAGCCATACCCATTCATAATCTCCGCCGCCTCTTCCGCCGTCCGACCGGGGAATATGGACGCTAAGTCTTCCTGACTTGCTTTGATGATCGCAGCGTTTTTGCATAGACTTTCTATGACCTTTTTCCCTTTGCCTTCATCCACAGAATAACGGATGTCGCTGGTTGCGCCGCCATAGCCGCCCAGATCGACAAACACCGTTTTTCCGCGTTCCGCAAGCTTTTGCACCAGACTCACATCCACCTCATAGTCCATCGGGCAGATCTTGAAATACTGGCAAGTGAGATATTCCGGATAAATATCCTCAAAGTACAGGCTTGGCGCTTTCCGCTGGTAGTTCACATATTTTGTGCCATCCGCTTTGTACACAAGCAGGTTAGTTGTCGTATAGTCATGATCCATGATCCCCCTGCGGTCAAGTATATCGAACGCAGAAACGATCGTGTCCATATCATTTCCGTAATAACTCACCAAGCCTACCCTTTTGCCCTGCACAGCCATCACAATGCTTGAATAGGCTGCCGGGCTGCCAAGTACAGGGCCAATACGCCTGTCCTGGAACTCTATGGTCTCTTTGATAATATTGCCTACAACGACTACGTCGATCTCACTTGCCATTTCCATTGCTCCCCATTTTATATTTTTACGATCCGGTTGTTATCCTTCGATGAATTCTTCCAGCATCTCCCTGCACGTATCGTCCGGGAACTGTACCGGCGGATGCTTAAAGAAATAGGAGGACGGTGCTTCGATCGCACCCGACATGCCCTTGTCCATCGCGAGCTTGCAGCAACGCACTGCGTCGATGCTGATGCCGGCCGAGTTGGGCGCATCTTCTACCTCAAGGTGCAACTGCAGCCTTACAGGCGCACCGCCGAATTTCGCCGCCTCGATCAGTATATATGCCGTCTTCTGGTCTCCCTGATTATCGACGAACGCAAATCCCGGAGCGATCGGAACGTCTTTTTTGAGCAGGCTCGAGATTGCATCATGCTTTGTTACATGCTTTGTCTCGCCGCGCATCACAAGATTGATAAAGTCCGTATTTCCGGCATAGTTGAGCTGATAGGACTTCTTGATGTTCAGTCCCCTGTCCTCAAACAATTTCATTAGCGCACGGTGCACGATCGTTGCACCGATCTGGCTCTTCCAGTCGTCGCCGAGGATCGGGATACCCGCCTGTTCACAGCTTTTTGCGATTTCCTTATCACTTGCAAGCAACTCCGGTATTCCGTTTACCACACCGCATCCGGCTTTT
Source organism: Christensenella sp. (assembly GCF_034927525.1). Taxonomy (NCBI): domain Bacteria; kingdom Bacillati; phylum Bacillota; class Clostridia; order Christensenellales; family Christensenellaceae; genus Christensenella; species Christensenella sp. Next base: position 7,780 of record NZ_JAYFPU010000292.1, on the reverse strand, counting down.
TTTGCTGCATCCACATAAGCGCGAGCCGCGTCATGCGAGCCTGTCGGCAGGTTGATCAGGATCACGTCCACCTTATAATCCTTCAGCGCCTGTGCAACGTCTACCGGCGGCTCCGTTTCATCAATATCAAAATAATCTTTGCCATAATAGTGACGCAGATGCTCCGGTGCGCCGTCAAGAACCGGGCCGCGCAGTACTGGCGCGTTCATAAACGGTACTTTGCCGATCTCATACGCACAATTCGGCCATTCCCAGATCGCCTCGCTTACGTCCTTGCCCACCTTCTTGGAATCCACATCGAATCCCACGACCACCTGAACGTCCTTTGGCTCATAGCCACCGAGGTTGTAATGCATCAGCCCGCCCACTTCGTCCGCTACATTTTTGTCCGTGTAAAGATAAAGCCCTTCCACGAGCGATGCAGCGCAGTTGCCAACGCCGACCAATGCCAACCTGATCTTCTTGCTTCCCATTTGTTTCATACCTCCATATGAATAGATAATTTATCCAAGCTATGTTGCATAGCCAGATGAACTAGTTAAAATACCTCAGTGCTTCTGTTCTCCTTATATGGATCATATCCCCCCTTTTAGGGTTAACGTTAATCCAATGTGGTAAAACTAACTGCCGGTATGTAAATTTCAAAGTACATAAGGTTTTGTAGTCTAACTATTTAAGAGAGTGATTATGGGATTTTAGTCGGATTATCGTTAACTTATTTTCTGCATTGCATCGTTTTTGTAAAAAATACTGCTCTGCATTTCTATGTTTTGTTCTTTTGCGTTGGTCTTGAATAGAAATTAAGTTAACGTTAACTTTTAATGCAATGGTATCACAGCAAAATAGAACTGTCAATAGTGTTTTTCATTAATTCAATAAATCAGGTGGTTTGACGGACGACGATACCCGGGTCTACCGTGATCTGTACGGGTTTTATTTTTTTCTTCTGCCCCTGCGCTTCGATCATACTCATCAAAAGCTCCACGCTCCGCTCCGCGATCTCCTGGATCGGAATATTCACGGTGGAAAGACCGTACGAGCCAATAAAGTAGCATTCCGCGTTATCGATACCCATGACTGCGACTTCTTCCGGTATCTTGTATTGATAACCATACAGCGCCGACAGCGCGCCCAACGCAATATAATCGTTGTAGCAAAGAACAGAAAAAGGAGCCTTTTCCGTTAGCAGCATTTTCGACATCGCTTCAAAGCCTTCCTCCTTGCCCATACAACCGGAAGATACCCATTTGGGGTCAGGTGTGATGCCGTATTCCTTCAGCGCGCGCTCATAACCTCTTTGCCGGTCAACCGCTGTCGATACCGAATCGAAATAGTTGATGAACATCGTCTGGCGCGGCTTTCTCGCAAGCATATGGCGCGTTGCCAGATAGCCAGCCTTTTCGTCATCCGCTACGACATAGTTGTCCTTCCCTTTTTCAATATAACGGTTCATCAGGACGTACGGGATATTGTATTTGCGAAGAAGCGCGGCGCTTTTCTCATTGCCGAGCGCCGGCGTCAAAAGTACACCCTCAACATTGAGGCCGCACATTTCACGGATAATGCCGAGTTCGTCTTCAACATTTTCATTGTTGTTAAAAATCAGCGTATAGTATTTTTGCTCTTTGAGCTTTTTTTGTACGACATTAATAATATGCGCAAAGTAAGGGTTTGTATTATCACTGACGATCAGGCCGATAAAGTTGGTCTTCCGCCTTCTGAGATTCTTTGCCGCGATATTAGGGATGTAGTGCATTTCCTCTACCAACTGCAAAATCTCTTTTTTCTTTTTTTCTGAAACCTGCGGATGATCCCTCAAAGCTTTTGAAACCGTATTGATGCTGGTTCCGGCCCGTTCGGCAATATCTTTGAGTGTAACAAGCTTACGCATACGATACCTCTTTAGGATGCAATTTGTGAATGATTACGCATTCAGTATAGTGAATCCTACGCCTTTTTGCAACAAATAAAAACCCCTCGCCATATCTGGCAGGGGCTTTTGGCAGCCGAATAAGGATTCGAACCTTAAATGAACGAGTCAGAGTCGTTAGTGTTACCGTTACACCATTCGGCTATTATTATATCCCAAAGTGCCGTACGCCTTGAATTCTAACACCCGCCTCTCGGCAGGTGGGTATCCTGCTATCAGCATTAGGCTTCCTGCGCGTAGCAGACGTGCTCACAACTGAAAAGACGCTGGATTCCCGAATCTAGAACGTGGGTTTAAAACACAAAGCATTACGCACACCCCAGGAATCTTTTAACCGTGTATTATAATAACATAGCGCCTCCCGGTTGTAAACCCTAATTCCAAACTTTTCTCCGTACTTTTTTATTGCTTTTCTTCTCTTACCATTATATACTTTTTTCGTCAGGTATGCTATTATATATGAAAGGAAATTTTGGGGGAAACGAAATTGTATAAATGTAAATTATTTGCGAAGTTGATTGCCGTGCTTACGGCGGTTGTATTTTTAGTGGCCGGATGCTCTGTTCCCGGCGCAACATCTAAGCCCGATCCGGCAAATCCCGTCACTTTGGAGTTATGGCACTATTATAACGGTCCGCAGAAGATCGCTTTTGACGATCTCGTTACTGAGTTCAATGAGTCGGTAGGCCTTGAAAAAGGCATCATTGTCGAAGCTTTCAGCCAGGGCAGCATAGACGAACTACTCAATAAAGTGGTAGACGCTTCCAACAAAAAAGTGGGCGCGGACGATATCCCTGATATCTTTGCCGCATATTCCGACACAGCATATGCCGTTGACCAGCTTGGTCTTGTCGCTGATCTTGATCCTTATTTTACAAAAGAAGAACTGGACGCATACTTCCCTTCTTATATTGACGAAGGGCGTTTTGATAAGGATAAATCATTGAAGATATTCCCCATCGCGAAATCCACCGAAGTCATGATGGTCAACAAAACCGACTGGGACAAATTCGCACAAGCTACCGGGGCTACATATGAAGATCTTGCGACCATCGAGGGCGTAAGCGATATTGCCGCTAAGTATTATGAGTGGACGGACAGCCTGACCGACACACCGGACGACGGCAAGGCGTTCTTCGGACGGGATGCGGTCGCGAATTACATCATCAGCGGCATGAAGCAGCAGGGCATTTCTATTTTTGATGTCGGTGAAGACGGAAACGTAAACTTCAATCTGGACGAGGCGGCATTGCGCAAGGTTTGGGATAATTACTATATTCCTTATATCAACGGCTATTTCGGCGCATACGGCAAGTTCCGTTCCGACGACGCGAAGACGGGCGACCTGATCGCCCTTGTATGTTCGACAAGCGGATCGGCTTACTTCCCGCGCGAGGTGACGGTAAACGATGATGAAAGCTATCCTATCGAATGTGAAGTATTAAAAAACCCTTGTTTCGAAGGCGCTGAGCGTTACAGCATCCAGCAGGGCGCTGGCATGGTCGTTACAAAGTCTGACGAAACAACTGAGTACGCGGCAGCCGAATTTTTGAAATGGTTTACCGACGCACAACGTAACATTGATTTTTCTATCGGCTCCGGCTATATGCCTGTCAAAAAAGAAGCTGCCAGCGAAGAATTGATCAAAAAGGCTTTTTCAGACAATGTTGAGGAGCAGAATGCGGCGCTCGAAGCGTCTATCATCGTTTCGATCGACGAGGTCAACAGTGACCAGCTTTATACCAGCACAGCCTTTGAAAACGGTCTTGCTGCACGCAATGTCTTAGAGTACTCCCTTTCGGATAAAGCCAAGACCGACCGTGAGGCTGTCGTCGCTGCGATTGCTGGAGGGACAAGCCGCACTGACGCGGTAGCTGCTTATGATACGGATGAGAATTTCAATGCTTGGCTTGACGAACTAACGCAGAAGCTTAACGATACGCAAAAATAAGCTGTCGGGGCAAGAGGTATTTATGTCCGTTGAGATCAAAGAAAAATCCATTTTCAGAAAATTTATGATTCCTCTTTTGATCATCATGGTCATTCAGGCGCTCTTGTTTGCGTGTGTCTTTTTGTTTGGCGGAGCGATCCGCCACCTGAATAGTAATTCCTTCGATATCCTGTCAAGCCGTACCTTAAGCCGTAAAAACTACCTGCAAAATGAGATGGTACAGCAATGGGCCAACCTCGATTATTTCGAGGACAATATTTCAGCAAAGATCGACGCTGTACTTGCTGAAAAAGGTATCGTACCCACAAACATTGACCCATCCATAGAGCCGCAGATTTTGGGCGCAGTCACGGACGATCTTGTCTCCCTGCTGCGGGAAAGCGGTGTGAGCGGTACCTTTTTGATCCTGAACGGGACGGACGGTTCCGATACGAAATCCGGCGTCTATTTCACGGATATGGACGCTACGACCAATTCTGCGGATAATTCTGATCTGCTGATCGAGTATGCTCCTTCTTCTGTAACCAAGCAGCTTGGTTTTTCCTTGAATAGTACCTGGACGCCTGACTTTACACTCGATCCCGCCGATCCGGCAAGTCTTTTTTACTATAACGCATTTGATGCAGGAAAAAACTATCCGGATGTTGCATCAAAAGACCTGGGATATTGGAGCATACCGCGACAGGTATCACCCGGTTCGTCCCAGAACGTGATTTCTTATACGCGCCCGCTGCGCACAGCAGACGGTACTGTAGTCGGCGTGCTGGGGACGAGCATCACAACAGATTATCTTGCTTCCCTGCTCCCCTATGACGAGATCAATATGGACGGAAAAGGTTCTTACCTTCTTGGTATCGCCTCGTCCGGCTCAGGGACAATCAAAAACGTTGTCACGAGCGGCCCTATGGCAAAGCAGATGATCGGCAGCGACGCTACCACCACCCTTGTCGATAAGAAAGACTATGAGGGTATTTATGAGCTTGCAAAAAACGATCACGTTACGGGCAACGTGTACGCCAATATCCAGCCGTTGCGCCTGTACAACACCAACACGCCGTTTGAACAGGATCAATGGGTCTTGTCCGGCTTTATCGAGGGACGTTATCTGCTGGATTCTTCTTTTCAAGTCATAATAATGGTGCTGCTCTCCCTTGCCATTGCGGTGGTATTCGGCCTCATCTGTATCAATGTCGTCGGCCGCAGGCTGACGCGCCCTATTTCTTCGCTGGTGGGTATCATGCGCACTTCCAGCGCGCAGCTGCCTGTCGTTTTTCCCAAAACACATATTACAGAGATCGACAGCCTTGCCGACGCGGTAGAAACGCTGAACCATGACGTTTCGCAGGCTGCCTCCAAGCTGTCACAGATCATACAGGCTGCTAATATTTCTATCGGCGCATTCGAGTATTTCCCCGCAACGAACCAGGTGCTGATCACCGGCCGTTTCTTCTCCTTGTTTGGATTGCCGGAATCCGATCTGCACTCCTACTATATGCCGGCGGCGGAATTCGACAAAAAACTACAGGAATTTGCTGCATATCATGAAGACTGTTCGGAAGAAAACACTTACATTATAAAGATTTCTTTGGGCTCGGGCGACGCGCCTTAAGGTGATCTACAGAGAGAGCGCGTGTCTTGGCGTGCTGTCCGACATCACGCAGGAAACGCTCGAGCGGCGTAAAATCGAATATGAACGGGATTACGACCTGCTGACCAATCTTTTAAATCGTCGTGCCTTCCATGCTTATATGCAGGATTTGTTCCGTCACGCTTCATCCATCAAGACCGCAGCATTCATGTTGTGGGATCTGGATAACTTAAAATATGTCAACGATACCTACGGGCACGACTACGGCGACACCTACATTCGTAAAACAGCGGACGTACTCAAACAGTTTATGCTGCATAACAATGCGATCGTTTCGCGCATGTCAGGAGATGAATTTTATATTTTCCTGTATGGTTACGACAGCAAAGACGAGATACGCAGTATCATCAATTCCATAAAAGCGGATATGGATGCTACGCCCGTCAATCTTCCCAGTGCGACAGAATCACGTATCCGCGCGTCGGTGGGCATTTCATGGTATCCGGACGATGCGTCTAATTATTTTGACCTGATCAAGTATGCCGATTTTGCCATGTATACCGTCAAAAACACGAGCAAAGGACGCATTGCTGAATTTGATCGTTCGCTTTATGATCGCGATGCCTTCCTTTTGCACAGCGATGAAGAGTTGAACCTGATTTTAGAGCAAGAATCTGTTGATTATTCATTCCAACCGATCGTGAACGCACGAACGGGCGATATTTTTGCCTACGAAGCGCTTATGCGCCCCAACTCCGAGACTCTGATCACGCCGTCCGACGTTCTGCGCATCGCGCATTCACAGGTCCAGCTTCATCGCGTTGAAAAACTAACGCTATTTTGTTCCATGCTCGCTTTTGCCCAATATCCGGACGCGCTTGAAGGTCATAAAATTTTTGTCAATACCCTACCCTGTCAGATGCTTGACGAAGAAGACATTCTTGCATTCCGCGAGGAATTCCACGGAATGCTCGACCACATTGTATTTGAACTGATGGAAAGCGAGCACTTGAATGAATTCTTTTTAAAAGAGAAAATACGTTATATTCAAAAGTGGAATGCGCAGATCGCCATTGACGATTATGGGGCAGGATATAGCAATGATTCTGTACTTCTGTCGCTCAACCCAGACTATGTCAAAATCGATATGTCCATTGTACGCAATGTCGATACAGATCAAAACCGCCAGATGCTTATTGAGAACCTTCTTGCCTATTTCAAAAGCAGGAATATCCTGACCATTGCGGAAGGCGTTGAAACTGCCGCTGAAATGCGTATGCTCATTTCTTATGGAGTCGATTACCTGCAAGGCTTCTACGTTGGGAAGCCAACCCTCGAGCCTGCGGAGCAATGCCCGCGGGCCGCGGAGATCAGAAAGTTCTTCGCAGAAGAAAATGAAGAATGAAAAGGCGCATAACCATAAGGTTACACGCCTTTTTATTATCCCTGATCTATTTCATTTGATCTTTTATACGCCCTGACGTTTGAGTGCGCCTTCTACAAATGCCTTCGCGCGCGGGATGTCCCCTTCGTCCAGGTGCTCGATGATGAGCGGGATATTGGGATGAAATTTACCAAGTAATTTCATATACAGATCATAATTGAGAACGCCCAGCCCCGCCGCGGGCAATTCGACCGCCCCGGAACCGCGGAAACTGTGCGATTCGTCCGCATCGATATCCGCATGCTTTTCGCCCATGTTCTGCGCAAGCTTGATGTCCTTCGCGTGCGCGATGACCATCTTGTCTTCCAGTGCATTGAACACACGTTCCAGTTGTCCGTCTACATCACCTATATTATTCTGGTCAAAATAATTCGTCGGATCGCAGATCAGTTTCAGGTTTGGCATATTCACGTCTTTAAAAACGCGCTGTACCTGCTCGATCGAGCCGATCACATTATTCACGTAATTTTCCATGATGAATGTCGCGCCTACCTCGCGGCCGAATTTCGTGAGCTCGTAGATGGCCGCACACGCCTCCTCATATGCTTCTTCCGTCGCGTTCTTATCATCCCATACCCAGTCGCTGTCAGAGCAGTAGGTGCCCGTCTCGCTCGCCACATATGGGCTGCCTAAGTCGAGAGCGCGCTCCATCATGCTCTTTAAGTAATCCATATTCTTTTTTCGCTGCACAGGATCGCTGTGTACAAAATTTGTGTAGGCGGAAACTGCCACGATGGGCAGGTTTGCGTCACGGAATTTGTCGCGGATCATGTTTGCTTTTTCCTTGGTAAGTCTTTCCTTTGTCGCGTCACAGTCTTTAAAGGAAACATCAAGCTGTACGCACGAAAAACCGCCCGCCTTGATCTT
>NZ_JAYFPU010000133.1:0-14291 GCF_034927525.1 Christensenella sp. | reverse complement strand
TTCTGGATATTGAATCCGAATACCACAATATGAAAAACCGCATACGCGATAAAGGACATGATAAAGTTCGCAATAATGCCCGAAAGCGAAACCAATACATTATCGCGGCACGGATGCTTGAAATTACGCGAGTTGATGGGTACAGGTTTTGCCCAGCCAAAGCGGAACAACAAAAGGCATATCGTACCGATCGGGTCAAGGTGCTTTAAGGGATCCATCGTCATACGCCCCAAGTTGCGCGCAGTAGGATCGCCGCATTTGTAAGCGGCAAACGCATGCGCCGCCTCATGTACAGAAAGCGCAAGCAAAACAGCTGGTATGCTGTACAGGAGCATCATCCAATAATATGGATTGGAAAAGTTTGAAAACATTAATTAACCTCATTTCGTTTCTGTTGTCGTACCCCGCGCAAACAGATCGTCTTATTTTAACATGCTTTTGTGGTAGCCGTAAAGGTTACCCGATCTTCTCCACAACGCCGTCGATGAGGGCACGCATCTTTCCTGCAACCATTTTTCCCGCTTCAATCACTTCTTCCATCGTCAGCGCATGTTTGGCAACACCGGCCGCAAGATTGCTGATACACGAAATCGCCGCGGTCTTTGCCCCTGCGTGCGAAGCGGCGACTACCTCATGTACGGTAGACATTCCCACCGCGTCCGCACCAAGCGTACGCAGTGCACGTATTTCGGCGGGCGTTTCGTAAGACGGTCCTACCATGTATCCGTAAATGCCATGCTGCACATCGATACCGTTTTCCTTTGCGCTCTCGTCGATCAAATTCCGAAGCTCTTTTGCATAAGCAAACGACATATCAGGGAATCTCGGCCCTAAGTCTTCGATATTGGGGCCGGTAAGCGCGTTATGCGCCGAAAAGTTGATATGATCCTCGACCACCATCAAGTCTCCTGCGGAAAAATCCGTATTGATCCCGCCTGCGGCATTGGTAAGTAGCACATACTTGGCGCCCATCATCAAAATCGTGCGCAGCGGTATTACCGTTTCTGCCGCCGTATATCCTTCATAGCAATGAAAGCGCCCCGCAAACAGTGCAACACATTTGCCTTTCTTGCAGCCAAACGTCAACTTGCTAGCGTGTCCGGGCGCTGTAGATACGGGAAACCCCGGGATGGAGGCATAATCAAACTCCATCACTACCTCGTCAAGTGTATCTGCATAATCACCCAGACCGGAACCAAGTACAATGGCGATTTCCGGTTTGAAATCAGTTTTCGATTCGATATAACTTTTTGCAACGTTCAGTTTTTCTTTCATTGTTTTCTCCTCATTCGTCCTGCAACCTAAGCTTGTCTGCCAGTGTCGCAATAAATTCTCCGTTTGTCGGTTTGCCTTTGTCAGAGCTGACTGTATACCCAAAATAAGTATTGAATGCGTCAGGGTCTCCCCTAGTCGCAGCAGTCTCGATCGCATGCCTGATGTTGCGTTCCACACAGGAACTCTGCGTGCTGTGCTTTTCCGCAAGCACCTGATAAATATTTTTATTGATCGCTTTCGTTTTGCTGAAATCCATACAGACGATGTAGAGCGCATCGCGCAGCAACTTGTATCCCTGCACGTTTGCCGGAATACCCAGCCGTTTTAAGGACACGGAAATCCTACTGTACAAAAGCTGGTTCACCCCCACCTCGGCCTGGCGGTTCATTTCCCGAAAATCCGCCGCCTCCAATATCCGCGACACAAATACATCGCGAATGTATGGCTTCACAAATAAATAATTTGCGTTTAGCTCAAAGGCCTTCTTGATGATCAGTTCCTGATTCATCGACGTCAATACGATCTTAATAATATCCGATTCGAGCATATGCTCCATCAGTGCAAACCCGTCATAGCCCGGCATGATCGCCTCCACCAGTACAAGATCAGGATTATACTGATCGTACAGCGTAATTGCGTTGCTCCCGTCTGTCGTAGACAAAAAGGACTCAGATACGCCGTCCAGCATCTCTTTGATCTGCATGACATATTTTCTGCTTTGTTCTACTATCAAGGTGCGTTTGAATCTCGCCAAAAGATACCTCCGTCAGTTTCCGGGCAACGCAGCCTTAAAACGCGCCGCATTCTGTATCAAATCCTGTGCATACTTTTGCGAGCTTTCTGATTGCAGCCCGCCGGACAGTCTTGAAACCTCGGCTGTCTTTTGCTCTTCGCAAAGCCGCGTCACATCCGTGTTCGTCACGCCGTTTTCCGTATGCTTACTGATCAAATAATTTTCGTCTCCCATTGCTGCGATCTGCGGCAGATGCGAGACGCAGATCACCTGTCTCTCCTGCGCGATCGAAGCCATTTTTTCCGCTACTGTCAGCGCCATTTTCCCGCTGATCCCCGTATCGATCTCGTCAAAGATCAGGGTCGAGATATGATCCATACCGGCAGAAAGGTTTTTGAACGCCAGCATGATACGCGAGATTTCTCCGCCCGACGCGGTCTTGCTCAGCGGCTTTAACGGTTCGCCGGCATTTGTCGATATCATAAATTCCATATCGTCTATCCCGTTTCGCGTATACACAGCGTCGTCTATGCCTTTTAACGGCTGGAATCGCACCTCAAAGCGTGCATCAGGCATGCCGAGGTCACGTAATTCCGCAAGAAGCTTCTCCCCCAGCCTCTCCGCTGCTTGTTTACGCGCATCGGAAAGCGTCTTGTAACAAGCATATAATCGCTGCTTAAGCTGTACGATCTCCTGCATAAGCTCTGCCGCCAGCTTCTCGGCATTTTGAAGCTCATACAGCTTATCTTCCGCATTCCTGCAAAATGCAAGAATTTCATCTTCGTCAGCGCCATATTTGCGCTTTAACGAATGGATCAGGTCTAAGCGCTGTTCGATTTCTTCCTGCCGCTGTTCATCAAAGGAAACACTATCCGCAAGACTGCGCATGTCATGTGCACATTCCTCAACTGCATATACATTGTCCTGCAATTTCTCCGTCAGCGCCCGGTACTGCTCATCATAATGAGAAATTTCCGTCAGACGGGCAACGACCTCCTGCAACATGGAAAGCACGCTCGCGCTTTCGTCCCCGCCCGCATAAAGCGCTTCATATCCGGAGGCCAGCGATTGTGCGATCGCTTGCGCATGCACAAGCTTTTCCCGCTCCTCCTTGAGTGAATCATTTTCTCCGGGCTTCAGTCCTGCATCTTCGATTTCCTTGATCTGGAAAGCAAGCAAATCAACGCTTTGCGCCCTGTCTCTTTCGTCTCCCCCGATGGATGAAAGGCGCTTTTTTGCTTCCTTTAACCGGTCATACAGCCCACTTATCTCCTGCTTGACCGGCGTGATCGTTTCTTTTCCGAAGCTATCAACAAAATCCAGATGGCTTTTCGCGTATAACAGCGATTGATGCTGATGCTGTCCGTGCAGGTCAATGATATGGTCGGTAAATTCCTTGAGTACCGCAAGGCTCACTACGATCCCATTGATACGGCATACATTTTTCCCAGTAACGGAAAGATCCCTCGACAGGATCAATTCATCGTCTGCATCCAGCTCATTTCGTTCAAATATATCGCCAAGCGCAGCAGAATTGATGTGTAAAACAGCTTCCACATATGCCTTTTCCCTGTCGTGGCGAATCAGTTCTTTGTCGGCACGCTCCCCTAATACCAGGTTCATAGAATCAACAACAATAGACTTGCCTGCGCCCGTCTCGCCCGACAGCACATTCAAGCCTTTGCCAAATTCAATATGCAATTCATCAATCAATGCAATGTTTTTGATTGTAAGAGTGCGTATCATAACTGTTCCGCTTTCTTATTTGTTGATGATCTTCATTAACTTTCCTGCGATCTCCTCGGAAGCCTGCTGCGAATCCGTCGCCACAAAAATCGTATTATCGCCCGCGAGCGTGCCCATGATCCCGTTAAAGTGGAGACTGTCTATCACTTCGGCAGCAGCATTTGCGCTCCCCGAAAGCGTTTTGATCACAAGCAGGTTGGATGCAAAATCGATCGACACTACTGTATCCTTAAAGATGCGCATCAATATATCAAGGTCGTTCGTTTTATGCTTCTTGTTCACTGCATATTTATACGCACCGGAATTTGCCTGTACCTTGATCAGCTGCAGTTCCTTGATATCGCGGGATATGGTAGCCTGTGTCACCTTAAAACCCGATTCATTGAGCTTTGTGACCAACTCCTCCTGCGTCTCGATCTCGTTATTATCGATCATATCCAGGATCTTGTTCTGCCGTTTTGATTTCATATCGACACTCCTACTTTTTTGTGATGCTCCACTGAGCCAGTTTATCTTTCAGTTGCGGAAAAAAGTGATTTTTATTGAACCGTATAAATTGCGTCACAAGCTTCGAACGGTAAATCGTCACATCTTCCCCTTCCGGAATATGTACGATTTCCTGCCCGTCTGCCGTAAGTGTAACATTTTCTTCCCCTGCAAACGGCGCAACTTTTACAACATCACTGAATTTTGCGATGATGCTGCGGGCATACAGCGAATGCGGACAGATCGGCGTGACCAGCATACAATTCACATTGGGCGCGACGATCGGCCCTCCCGCGGAAAGTGAATATGCCGTAGAACCGGTGGGCGTCGATACGATCAGTCCGTCGCCATTATAGAGTTCCGCCAAAGAATCGTTGATGTATAAATCGAACTTGACCATATGGGTTCGATTCTCCTTTGAGATGATCACATCATTTAAAGCAAGCAATGGTTCTTCTAAATGTGACAGGCGCGCCTCAAGCATCATACGCTCGTCGATCAGGTATTCGTCATTCATGACCTTCACAATGGCGGCGTCGATATCGTCTACGCCGATCTCGCTCATAAATCCGAGATGACCGATGTTTATGCCGAGAAACTTGGTTCCGCATTCCACATATTTACGCGCAGCACGCAAGATCGTGCCATCTCCACCCAGCACAAAAAGCACATCTGCATGTCTTGCATCTTCAAAATCGGCAATGCCGAGCATAATAGCTGTTTCTTTATCGTAACAAACCATGCATTCATGCCGCTTCAGCGCATCAATGACCAAGCGTGTTACCCGAAGACCAGGATCTTTTTGTTCGTTTGTATAAACGCCAAATTTCAATGCAAAAACCCCATTTTCATTATAAGTATACTAACCATTAGTATACACCAAAAATGCATAGATATTCAAGAAAATACGGAAGAAATTTACAAAACCTACAGACAGTCGTGTGAGAGCGCAACAATGCGCCGCACATCTTCCCCGCTGATTGCGCCATCTTCATTTTGTTTGTCAAACAGCGCAAGATATTCGATGTTTCCATTCGGTCCCTTGATGGGCGAATAGGTCAGATTGCGTATCATAAGACCGTTTTGTGCGGCCTTTTTGATCACATTACAAATCACATTTTCGTGTACGGAGGCATCCCGTACCACGCCTTTTTTTCCAACATACTCTTTTCCCGCTTCAAACTGCGGTTTGATAAGCGCCACCACCTGTAAGGCAGCCGCCCCTACGCGCAACACCGCCGGAAAAATGAGCCCCAGGGAAATAAACGACACGTCTATGCTCACAAAATCAACAGGTTTTTCCTGTGCTTCAAGATAACGGGCATTGGTGCGTTCCATCAACTTCACACGCACATCGTTGCGCAACGCCCAATCAAACTCTCCATATCCCACATCCACCGCATATACAAAGGATGCTCCCTTTTTGAGCATACAGTCCGTAAAACCTCCTGTAGAGGCGCCGATATCCATACACACTTTCCCCTGTAAGTCGAGACAAAATTCCTCCATCGCTTTTTCAAGCTTGAGGCCGCCTCTGCTGACATATGGGCAATGGTCCTTCCCGACAACGATCGGTGTGTCCTCTTCAAACGTGTCAGAAGGCGATTTCACAAGGTTTCCGCCAACTGTGATTTCTCCTGCGATCACTAGCGTTTTTGCTTTCTCACGGCTTTTGGCAAGGCCTTTTTCATAAAGCAATACATCAATTCTCTTTTTCATTGTTTTTTCCCTTTTTAAAGCTGAAAAAGTGCGCCATACTGCCGATCATCATAACGATATCCTTGTTCTTTTTGAGCGCGATCCCCTTGCCCCATGCCTTGCCTGCGACCGTAATCGCCGCGATCAACGCCGAAACGGCAATAGAGATCACAATATCCGGCAGCGGCATTTGAAAGACGAGCGCTTTGAGTGTAATCGCCGCACCTGCCGCGCCACTGACGATGCCGCAAATATCACCAATGACGTCGTTACAGAAATTAGATACCACATCCGCATTTTTGAGCATCTTAAGCGCATAATGCGCCTTGGTATTTTTGCGCGCCGACATAGCGATGAATGGCGATTGATCGCAGCTTGCGAACGCCACGCCGACAATATCAAAAATAATACCTATTACAATCAGCGCAATAAGAACGCCAATCGAAGCAAGCAGCGAAAGATTGGAAATAAAATATTCCGCAGCGACGGATACGCCTGCGGAAATAAATAACGTAATAAAAAATATTTTGATTGCCCAATATTTTATGACTTTCATCGCTTCTCCGTTATAAAAAATATGGTGGTGACAATAAGGGTAGACCTTGCAGTATATGGTCCGGTAGGATTTCCCCGCAGTCTGCTCCCCGTCGCCGAAAGGAGTGGTTACCCTTTGGAGTCTGCGGTGCAGTGTTACCCGCTGCACGACCGGATTGCCTGTTCAAACCACACTATAATCCCCTTATTGCCTGAAATACAGTCTAGGAGCTTTCCTCGACAGCACAAATCCAATTTCTAGTCTCTTTTGCCGGTATGGTTTTTTACAGTCATGATCTTCTAAGACCCGTACGCGATCCATAAAAGATCCTCGTTCTGCTTTTCCACCATACCAACGCAAGACAGGCTACTCTGTACACAGCTTATTACCGCATAACAGGTTACACCCTGTCCAGTAATGAAAAGGTCTCACCACCGCAACAGGTCTCCGCGAAAGCTGGGTCAACGCCCATATGCCCTTATGGATCGCCCTTCTTTCTTAACTCCCAGCACCAGCCCCCGACGGGGCGTCAGCGGCCAGCACCAGAAACTTCATCGATGTGCCCTGTAGCGGATTTTTAGGCCCGCCTTCGAAATCGGCAGTACCGACTAGAATACTGCACCACCATAAAAACTATTTCTTCGTTTCTTTTTCCTTTTCTTCTTCAGCAGGTTCTTCCTCCGGCAGATCGGCATATTCGCCCAGCTTATATGCCTTCAAAATCTCCTGCTTGATCGTTTCGGCGATTTCCGGGTTGGCCTCCAGATATTGCCGTACATTATCACGTCCCTGGCCGACCTGTTCGCCGTTATACGAAAACCACGAACCGGATTTCACAATGATCCCCAGCTGCGTCGCCAAATTCAAAATACTTGCTGATTCGCTGATGCCTGCGCCGTAGTATATCTCAAATTCAGCCGTCTTAAACGGCGGAGCCACCTTATTTTTTACTACCTTGATGCGGGTACGGTTACCAATCATCTGATCTGCGACCTTGATCGTTTCGATGCGGCGCACATCAAGACGTACCGAGGCATAGAACTTCAATGCCTTACCGCCTGTCGTCGTTTCCGGGCTGCCGAACATTACGCCGATCTTTTCACGCAGCTGGTTGATAAAAACAGCGATCGTATTAGAACGATTGATCACGCCCGCAAGCTTACGCAGTGCCTGCGACATCAGTCTTGCCTGCGCACCCACATGGGAATCTCCCATCAATCCCTCGATCTCGGACTTTGGTACGAGCGCCGCAACCGAGTCGATAACGATGATATCAATCGCCCCGCTGCGCGTAAGCGCTTCTGTGATCTCCAGCGCTTCTTCACCTGTGCTTGGCTGCGAGACATACAGATTGTCGATGTCAACGCCGAGGTTTTTAGCATACACCGGATCGAGTGCGTGCTCTGCATCAATAAATGCCGCCGCACCGCCCTGCTTTTGTACTTCTGCAATCATATGCAGCGCTACCGTCGTCTTACCGGAAGATTCAGGGCCGTATATTTCGACGATCCTGCCACGAGGGATACCGCCTATTCCAAGCGCAATATCGAGCTCCAAACATCCCGTCGGCACAACGGATATATTCATGTTCTTCGCGGCCTCACCGAGCTTCATGACCGCGCCTTTTCCGAATTGCTTTTCAATTTGTGCAAGCGCTACGTCTAATGCTTTATCTTTTTCCATGTTTTTAATTCCTTTCTGTTTCCCATCAATCTCTCAGTACTTTTGCGTTTTTCACCATATATTCGATACACGAGTAAACAGCCAGAGCTGCGCTCACCCAAATCAATATCGTTCCGATCGAGACCGGCACGAACATAAACGGCCAGTCGTTCAATAAAAGCAAAATGATCGCTACAAACTGGACTACCGTTTTTAGTTTGCCTGACATATCCGCCGCAATGACCACGCCCTTAGACGCCGCAAGCGAGCGAACCCCGCCGATGATCAGCTCTCTTGATACGATGATCAGCACAGGGATCATCGCGACCCTGCCCCAGCTCATCAACACAAGCAACGCCGCAAGCACCAGTAATTTGTCCGCGATCGGGTCCCACAGCTTACCAAAATTCGATACCTGATTGTACTTACGCGCGAGGTATCCGTCCAGCCAGTCTGTGAATGCCGCTACAATAAATATTATAGCAGCATAGATGTTCCAATCCGGTACATTGATGAAATAAAATAACACAAAAAAAGGGATCAGTATCATCCGTAGCAAAGTCAATATGTTAGGTGCGTTCCATTTCATTGTTCAAGCTCCCCTGCGCAATCATAACTGTACGCTTTTGTAATCTTCACGTTATAATAGTTTCCTACTTCCAGTTCCTGTTCTGTTTCTATAAAAATCTTGCCGTCAACGTCCGGCGCCTCCGCATAAGAACGTCCATAATACGCCCCTGTGTGGTCATCTTTTCCTTCCACAAGCACTTCATACACTTTGCCCACGCGCTTTTGATTCAAATCAAGCGAGATCGAGGATTGCACATTGAGTACGGCATCCTTGCGGAATTCCTTTTCTTCTTCATCGATTTGGTCAGGCATTGCAGCGGCAGGCGTGTTTTCTTCCTGCGAATAGGTGAAAACGCCCATCCTGTCAAACTGTAATTTCTTCATCGTACTGTAAAGATGCACGACATTATCCCGCGTTTCTCCGGGGAACCCGACGATCACTGTAGATCGGATCACAAAATCCGCCGCAGCCTCGCGAATTTTTCGCACCACTTCACAGGTGGATTCACGCGTATTTCTTCTGTTCATCGGTTTCAGCACCTCATTATCGAGGTGCTGCACCGGGATATCAATGTACTTCACAATAGTATCGTGCCGCATCATCACATCAAGCAGCTCATCCGTTACCCCGTTTGGATAACTGTATAGAATACGCAGCCATTTAACGCCGTCGATTTGCGCCGCTTCGTCCATCAACTTTGCAAGATTTATGTCTTCTTCCAGATCATTTCCATAATTGGTCGTATCCTGTGCGATCAGGATAATCTCAGAAAACCCATCCTTTGTAAGCGATCGAATCTCGTCCAATATCGCCTGCGGCTTACGGCTCTGATAACTTCCCCTGATCGAGGGAATCACACAATAACTACAGCAGTTGTCACAGCCTTCTGCGATCCGGAC
Source organism: Christensenella sp. (assembly GCF_034927525.1). Taxonomy (NCBI): domain Bacteria; kingdom Bacillati; phylum Bacillota; class Clostridia; order Christensenellales; family Christensenellaceae; genus Christensenella; species Christensenella sp. The sequence continues at coordinate 4,686 of NZ_JAYFPU010000133.1, read as the reverse complement.
ATAGGCAGTCGGCGCAACCGTAGTCACGACCCGCTCATGGTATGTCTCGTCAATTGTCGCATCCGCATATTTGGTAAAATGACCGCCTTGTACGACTTCTTCTATCGCCTCAGCAATGTCCTTGTACGCAGCAGTACCCAAAAACGCATCGACCCTAGGAAGCGTTTCCGAAAGCTCTTCACGAAAGCGCTGCGGCAGGCATCCCGTAACAACGATTCCCTTTACATTGCCAAACTTTTTCTGTTGCTCCGCTTCGAGGATCGTATTGATCGATTCTTCCTTCGCCTCATCGGTAAAGGCACAGGTGTTGATGAGCATAATATCTGCCTGCGCAATATCCTGCACAAACACATAATCCTCTTTGAGCTGTGCAAGCATCAGCTCTGTGTCCATTCTGTTTTTTGCACATCCCAGCGAAATTACGCCAATCTTTACTGCCATATTACTCTTCCTCTCCCTGAGGGGACACGACCCTGTCGAATTCTTCCTTGGTGATCAGTACCTGTCGTGGTTTGCTGCCGTCCATAGGTGAAATATAACCGTTCTCCTCCAGTTGATCGATCAGCCGTGCTGCGCGCGCATACCCGATCCTAAGCCGTCTTTGCAGCATAGAAGTAGACGCCTGATCATACTCCATTACCACTTCAAGCGCCTTTACAAACAACTCATCTGTCTGTTCCTGTCCGGCGATCGGCGATGCGGATTCCTTGGATATCCCATCCAATACGCGCGTATCATAATCAGCTGTCGTACGCTCTTTTAAGAAGGTCGTAACAGCTTCCACTTCCTTATCCGAAATAAAGCATCCCTGCAGGCGCACCGGCTTGGGCGCACCAGAAGGATAAAACAGCATATCGCCTTGTCCCAGCAGTTTTTCCGCACCCGCCATATCGAGGATCGTACGTGAATCGACCTGCGAGGATACTGCAAACGCAACCCTTGACGGGATATTTGCTTTGATAATACCGGTAATGACGTCCACTGAGGGGCGCTGCGTCGCAATCACCAGATGGATGCCGCTCGCACGTCCAAGCTGGGCGATTCGGCAAATCGCATCCTCTACCTCGCCCGGCGCGACCATCATGAGGTCGGCGAGCTCGTCTATGATAACAAGGATATGCGGCAGCTTTTCCTGTTCTTCCGCCAGCATGATCTCGTTATACTTTTTCAGGTCTTTTGCGCCCTTTGCCGCAAACATGCGATAGCGCATCGTCATTTCATTGACAGCCCAGTTGATCGCAGAGGCGGCCTTTTTGGGATCTGTAACAACAGGGACCAGTAAATGCGGAATGTCGTTGAAGACATTAAGCTCGACCACTTTAGGGTCGATCATGATCATCTTTACATCCTCCGGTGCAGAATGATAGAGGATGCTGATAATAAGCGAATTGATACATACGCTTTTTCCGGAGCCTGTTGCCCCCGCGATCAGCAAATGCGGCATACGCGCAATATCTGCGTATACGTTCGTTCCCGCGATATCTTTTCCCAATGCAAACGCAATCGGGCTTTTCAGCTTTTTAAAATCATCCGCTCCTACAAGCTCGCGCAGACCGACCGAGCTCGTTTCCGTGTTCGGAATCTCGATCCCTACCACAGGCTTGCCCGGCACAGGCGCTTCGATACGCACATCCCGCGCCGCAAGGTTCATTGCAATATCATCAGCAAGATTGACGATCTTACTGACTTTGATCCCAGGCGCAGGCTGCACCTCATAGCGGGTGACAACCGGCCCGCGGCTCACATTGACTACCTTCGCGCTGACATGGAAGCTCGCAAGCGTATTTTCAAGAATCTCAACATTCTTTCGCAAATCAGAAGCCGACGTACGAGTACCCGCGCTCTGCGGAACCGTCAACAGATTCAGCGGCGGTTTTACATATTTGGATGTATTTTGTTTTGGCGGCGTCATCAGGTTTGTCGCCCTCGCCCCCGCAGCAGCGGCGACTGCAGATGTATTCGCTTTCCCTACGATCGGCGTAGGCTGCGTTACCTCGATCCTGCGTCGTCCACGCGTCTCTGTGGGCGTATCATCGTCAAAATTAATATCCGTATCCGAAAATACTTTTCTGTATTCATCCGGATTATAGTCTGCAAACTCGTCATTTTCAGGCATATCTTGCATGATCTGTTCCGGTGGAATCTGAAAATCATCCATGCCTTCGATCTGCATATCAAACTCGTTTTCCAATTCAGGCTCTAAAAATGCCGCTTCCTGCGCAGCGTTCAGATTCTCTACATAGAGCAGTTTTTGTTCCCTGCGTTCTTCCGCACGTATCCGGTATTCATCATAACTCGTCTTGACAGCAGTGCCAAGGTTGGTGCTCATTTTCTTAATGGAAAGATTTGTAAGTGCCAGAACACACGCCGCCGTGCCGGTGATAAACACAATATAGCTTCCAACCAAACTTAAGAACCTGTATGTCCAGTACGTAAGCAGCGAACCGATCGCCCCTGCACCCACAACATTTGCAGAACCCGCATCATACGAGCTCTTTACAAACTCCGGGAAGGTGTTTCCTGTCTTGAAAATATCTTCGATCGCAAAAAGATGTACCAATGAAAATACAAAAAATACAGCAAGCGCCATCAAAACAAGCTTACTGGTATTTGGATATTTTTTACGGGCTGCAATAAACAGTACGCCAATCACACCAAGGATCACAGGCACAACATACCCTACTACGCCGCACAAACCAAAAATAAGGCCTTTGATCATATCACCAAAGACACTGCCTACGCTGAAATATATGGTGATCGCGGCAAAGACCGCCAAGCCGATAATAACGATACCGATTATCTCACCAGTTTTTGAAGTGTTTTTTTTCTTTTTCTTCTTGCGCGTTGTTGCCATCATTACCCCTCAAAAGCCAATAAACCTGATACTATATTATAGCACCGAAGCAAATTTTTTTCAAATTTGTGCGCCGGAAAGCTTCACAATACTTTTCAATGACGCTTCATCAGAAATACTACCCACTCCTGTTAACGTCAAATGGCTTAAATCGATGCAGTAATCAGCAACTTCCATCACTTCATCATATGTTACATCTTCTATCATCTTAAGAACTTCCTCGTCCGAATAGACGCTTCCTGTCAAAAGCAAGGCCTTGCCGATCGCGCTCATCTTAGACGATGTGCTTTCCAGAGACAATATCATACTTCCCTTCAACTGCTCTTTGCTTTGCAGGAATTCGTCCTGCGTGATACCGTCCTTTTTAACGATAGTCAATTCGTTCAAAATCATTTCTGTTACTTTTTCCGCATTACCGGCCATCGTTCCCGCATAAACGCCATACATTCCGGTATCGCGGTAAAGCGCCGGGTATGTGAACACAGAATAAGCCATACCCATCTCTTCCCTGATTTTCTGGAACAAACGGGAGCTCATGGAGCCGCCCACAACATTATTCAATATATTGAGCGCGAAACGTTTCTTATCCCTGATATTGAAGCACGGCATGCCCATGCACAGATGTACCTGTTCGATCTCACGTTTGTTGACCTGAAATCCGCTCTGCGCGGAAAACCCGCCGCAATCAGAAAACGCCGGCAGTTCCAACGTATTCTTATTCACGTCGACCAGATGCCGCTCAAGCGAGTCTTTCAGCGTCTGTTCGTCAAAATTTCCCGCTACCGCTACTACGATATTCGAAGCGGTATAATAGCGCTGCATATACGAAACAAGGTCGTCCCTCGAAAAGCGCTTAATGTTTTCCGGTGGTCCGATGATCGTCTTTGAAAGCGAGCAGCCTTCGAAAAAGGCGCTCGAAATCAAATCCATTGCAGCGTCCTCCGGATTATCATTGCTCATGGCGATCTCTTCTAAGACCACACCTTTTTCTTTTTCCAGCTCTGTCGCGTCCAGCGTTGCATTACAGAACAAATCTGTCAGAATTTCAAGACCTGCATCCAGTTTTTCGTCGATTACCTTGATATAGTAGCAGGTACATTCCTTAGAAGTAAATGCGTTGATCTGCCCGCCGATATTATCTACATCGACCGCGATCTGCTTTGCCGTGCGCTTTTTCGTACCTTTGAAAAGCATATGCTCGATCAGGTGGGAAATTCCGTTCTCTTCCGGCGATTCTGTAACAGACCCCGCCCCTACCCAAATGCCAACGGTTACCGAATGGAAGTTCGGCAGTTGTTCGGCGATCAGCGACACACCGCTTGTAAGTTTTTCATTGATAAATACTGTATTCATATTGTTACATACTCCTTGTAATAAAAAAGCCGGTAAAACCGGCTTTTTTACCAATTGCTTTGTTATTGCTGGTCTTCAGCCTTTACGCCCTTATGCGTCAAGTTGATCCTGCCCTGCTTATCGATCTCAACGACCTTTACAAGCAGCTCGTCTCCGATGTTGCACACATCCTCGACTTTCTTTATAAACTCATTGGAGAGGTTCGATATCCGGCACATACCTTCCTTGCCGGGAGCCAGCTCCACAAACGCTCCAAAGCTCATGATCCGTGTTACCTTACCGTTGAATATCTCGCCAACCTTAACATCTTTAACGATTGTTTCGATGATCTTCCGCGCTTTTGCAGCGGCTTCATCGTCGGGCGTCAGTATAGAAACGCTTCCATCGTCCTCAATGTCGATCTTCACGCCAGTGTCTTCAATGATCTTGTTGATCACCTTGCCACCCGCACCGATGACCTCACGAATCTTATCCGGATC
>NZ_JAYFPU010000329.1:0-21447 GCF_034927525.1 Christensenella sp. | reverse complement strand
ATTTTGAAAACCATATGGAAAAAATGGCGGCGGAGGGATGGAACGTGGAACGGATCAAACAAAGCGATTCTTTTCGCATGGTATTCCACAAAACGCAGCCAAGGAAGTACCGCTATGTGGTAGACCTGCACGCGCTGCCCGCTAAGGATTACAAGCAGACATATGAGGCGTTCGGCTGGGAGCTGGTAGGGAAAATGGCGAGCCTTTATGTGTGGAGGAAGGAATATACAAGCGAACGACCGGAAGCCTTTACCGATGCGGCCAGCAGGGAAAAACGAAGCGGGAACATATTGTTGGTTTTTAAATGCCTGATTGCCCTGATGGTGGCGGCGATCGTTGTGATCGCCGTATGCTACGGCATTCTTGTGCAGCCGAAAAGCCTTGGGGATTGGGAGGACGGGCTCATTTCCATCGCGATCCTTGCCGTACTGACGGTGGCGCTTTCTGTATTCATGCGAAAGATATACAAAAAACGCGACCAATAAAAAAGGCAGCTTCTACGGCTGCCGGTCGATATCCACGCCGTTCTCGCGCAGGCGGAACAGCAGGTCCTCCATATAATAGACGCCGGAAATGAATTTGAGCTTTTTCAATGTTGTATCCATGACGACGATTTTTGGCGTGACCAAAACGTGGCGGATGTCCTTGTAATAGATCTGCTTTTTGCCGCCTAAAGCAGGCGTATGGACGAGGTATTCCTCACTCACTTCGATCTTCCAGCGCAGCGCGAGCAGCAGCGCCGGAAGGCTGCACACCGCGAGTACGGCAAGCAAAATGACGGCAAACGGGCGCACGTCCTGCCAGATGACCATATTGAGAAGCAAAAAACCAATGGCCGCAAAAAATACAATGGCGATCCAGAGAAAAATTTTGGGATAGCGGAGCGTAAAGGGTTCTGCCCAGTCTATTTGTTTGACGTAGTCGTGCTTTGCAGCGTATACGACGACCTGTATGATGAGGGCGACCGTGACGATAAGAAGCACGAGCTGCAGGATATTCATGACTGTATTTCTGCTCCTTTCCGCTTACGCGTGAGCCTGGGAATGATGAGCGCCAGCACAAAGGTGGCGATGATGAGCGCCCAGCCACCGATCATCAGGTATTGCCATTCGTACCCGCCATACGGTGAAACGATGTTGGAATACAGGAAGCTGCCCGCGAGGAAGAAGAACACGACGGGGCACGCATATTTGATGATGAAATTCCACCATTTGCCGATCTTTCCAGCGGCAGTGGAGTTGATGAACTGCCGCAGCGGCTCCGCACCGATCAGCCAGCCGACGGCGATGGTCTCGAAAATGCCCATAAACAGGAGATTGCCCTCGTTGACGAAATGGTCGACGATGTCGAGCCAATAAAGCCCGGCATTTGTCGCAAAGAGCAGCGCGAGCACAAAGCAGGCGATACACGTACCATAGAGCGCTTTGCGCGGTTTGATGGTGAATTTATCGGAGACCGCTGTAGACACGGCCTGCACGATGGAAAACAGGGAATCGATCGCGAGCGCAAATAGCATAAGGAAAAACATCAATGAGAAGATCACGCCCACGACCTGCCCGCCGGGGAAAACGGACAATGCCTGCGGATAGGTGACAAACGCGAGCATGACCCCCTGATAGTTCATTTCCGCGATGGGGGTGCCGCTCGAAAACGACAGGTACCCGAGCGTGGAAAATACCACGAAGCCTGCAAGCAGGCTGATGCCCATGTCGGACAGGCCGATGACGAGGCTGTCTTTGGGGATATCGCTTTTTTTATCGAGAAAGCTGCCGTAGGTGATCATCAGCGCGAACAGGATGCTCATGCTATAGGCAACCTGCCCGAAGGCGGCGCGCCATACGTCCGCATTGCCAAGCGCCGACCAGTCCGGCGTGATGTAGTAGCGTATCCCGTCGATCGCGCCCGGCATGCTTACTGCCTGTATGCACATGATGACGAGCAAAACGACAGGGATGATGACGATCCACTTGATGAGCTTGGCCATTTTTTCAACGCCTTTGCGCATACTCAAAATAACGACGACCCATGTGATAATCAGGCCGATGAGTACGGGAATGGAAAAACCGCCCAGCGTGCCCGGACTGCCCGAGACGTTGAGGATGGTATTATTGAAGAAGCCGGCGGGATCGCTGCCCCATGCCATCGTAAAGGACGCAAAAATGTAATTGACCACCCATGCGACCAAAACAGAATAATAGGCGGCGACGACAAAGGCGATGATGACACCCGCCCAGCCGATCCACTCGAATTTTTTATTCATCGCGGCAAAGGCGGAGGGCGCGCCCAGACGGTACTTTTTACCGATGGCGAGCTCAAGCATCAGGATCGGGATGCCGATCGCGAGGATGGCGATGATGTACGGCAGCAAAAATGCGCCGCCGCCGTTCTGGTATACCTGCCCTGCAAAGCGCCATGCGTTGCCGAGGCCGACGGCACTGCCGATCGCGGCAAATATAAAGTTGGAGCGAGACCCCCATGTTTCTCGTTTCATAATATGATACCCCTACAATAAAAAGACATTTCATGAATATGATTTATTATACCATAGTTTGTATCGAACGAAACGATATTGATACAAACAGGATTATTGATCCTGCAAGAAAATTTTATGGGTAGGTTAGGGATGGAGTGTTGATGAATGCTAATCTGATGATAAATTTGTTTTGCTTCATCCTTACATGTGTATAGTATTTAATAATAAATTGATTCATGGAAAAACTGTTGTTACTAATTTACTTAAGGAGGATTTATTATCATGAACGAACAAGCTAACGATCCACAGACTCCGAATGAAGAATCGCCAAAGTTTAGAGCAAATGTAAACGATATAGCGAACAAGGTGGTGGGCGGCAATAAAACCGTTGGTATTATTGTTGCTATTTGTATGGTTGTTATAGGAATACTCATTTTTGCAACTCCCGTCGCAGCAGCAGTTGGACTTGGCTATCTTATTACAATCGGCTTCATTATATTTGGTGTTTTCGAAATTTTTGCTTATTTTAGAACGCCCGCCGATCACAGAAATGGATGGACGCTTGCAAACGGGATCATCTTTACACTAATTGGTATCCTTATCCTTATTGAAGCACTCGGAGCCCGTTGGGGAAAACTTGACATGCTGGCAGTATTCTCGTTTATCATCGGTTTCTTTGCTCTTTTCAGCGGAATTACACAAATTTCGTCGTACGGGGCATTTAAGAATTCTAAAAACTCCGCTTCAGGATGGTATTTGGCAAGTGGTATCATCAACTTGATTCTCGGTATTCTTATTATTTGCGCACCGATTGCAGGTTGGTTTACGATTCAGTTTATTTTTGGAATCTATCTTATTGTAGGAGGTATTGCTTTGTTTGCCGAAGCATGCTCAGGAAAATTGGCGCATAAAAAATAATGGTTTTATCAATAAAAAACAGGATATTCAAAATGAATATCCTGTTTTTTGTTATTGAGTGTATAATCCAATTGTAGGCAGTAAACAAAAAGAGCAGGTTATAATAGGGAGAACAAATGAACAGATGTCAGCTGTGCCCGCGTGCGTGCGGGACAGACAGGTCGGCGGGGCAAAAGGGCATATGCGGCGCAGGCGCAAAGATAAAGGTAGCGCGCGCGGCGCTCCATTTCTGGGAGGAGCCGTGTATTTCGGGCACGCGAGGATCGGGTACGGTGTTCTTTTCGTATTGCCCGCTGCATTGTGTGTATTGCCAGAACGCGCAGTTAAGTGGCGGACGAGCGGGCGCGGAGATCACGGTGCGACGGCTTGCAGAAATATTTTTGGAACTTAAGAAACAGGGTGCGCACAACATCAATCTTGTGACCCCTACGCATTATACGCCACACATCGCACGCGCGCTGCGTTGCGCAAAAGAGGCTGGGCTTGGTATCCCTGTCGTGCACAACGGCAGCGGATATGAAAGCGTACGAACGCTACGGATGCTGGACGGGCTGATCGATATTTATCTGACAGATTTCAAATATATGGACAAAGGGATCGCAGAACGTTATTCGCATGCGCCGGATTATGCGGCGCATACCAAGGACGCGATTGCGGAAATGGTACGGCAGGCGGGAGTAGCGGTATTTGATGCGGACGGTATGATGCGGCGGGGTGTGATCGTCCGGCATTTGCTTTTGCCGGGGCATCTTGAAGATTCGAAAAACGTCGTGCGTTACCTTTATGAGACATATGGGGACGATATCTATTTGAGCCTGATGAGCCAGTACACGCCGCTGCAAAAAGAACGGCTGCCCGAGGGGTTGCGGCGGATGGTGACAGATGAGGAATACGCCGGACTGATCGATTTTGCACTTGCGCTGGGCGTTGAGAATGGATTCTTGCAGGAGGGAGCCGCCGCCAGCGAGAGCTTTATCCCACCATTCGATTTGACAGGGGTTTTGGAATAAAAATGAAAAAACCGCTATAATAAGCGGTTACAGATGCTGTATTATTATATATAGTACGGTGTTTTTTGTGCTTAATCTAACCCGACGGATTGTACGTATTCTAGGAATTGCTTGGCAACGCGGGGGGAACGCCCGCCGCGTTCGAGCGCGTAGATTTCTGCCTGACGGAAGAGCTCGTCCCTGCTTACGTCTACGTCGTAGTACGTTGCGAGATGCCCGACAATGGCAAGATACTGCGCGCGGTTTGGCCGCCAGAACGTGATCGTCAGTCCGAAGCGGTCGGAGAGGGAGGTCAGCTGCTGCACGGTATCGTTTGCGTGCACCTCGTCGCCCTCGCGGTCGGAAAAGCTTTCGCGCACAAGATGACGGCGGTTGCTTGTCGCGTATACGGCAAGGTTTTTGGTGCGCGCGGAAACGGAGCCCTCGAGGATCGCTTTGAGTGCGCCAAAATCGTCGTCGTCCTTTGTAAAGGACAGGTCGTCGATAAAAAGAATGAATTTGAGGGGGTTTTTACCGAGGCTGTCCATCAGCGCCGGAATATCCCGCAACTGGTTTTTCTTGATCTCGATCAGCCGCAGGCCGCGGGAAGCAAATTCGTTTGCCACAGCCTTGACCGTAGAAGATTTGCCCGTGCCACTGTCGCCATACAAAAGCACATTGGCGGCAGGCTTGCCATCAAGCAACGCGAGCGTATTGTCTACCACGCTTTTGCGTTCGTATTCGTAGCCGTTCAGCTGGCTAAGGCTTGTTTCGTCCGGATGGAGCACGGGGACAAGCGCATGGTCTTCTATGGTAAAGATGTGATGCCTGGCGAAGATGCCGTAGCCGTTTGTGTGGATGTTTTCAAGATACCGTTGGTAAGAGGCAGTGAAATCGTGAGGCGTGTTTGTCCACGCTGCTAAAAAACCGTCGTAGCCGATCTGTTTTTGGATGTCGCTGCTTGTGATCATACTGAATTTTTCGAGAATATCCAATTCGTTTTGCAGGCTTTGCCTGATGCACGCGTCGATCTTTTCGCCGCGCACATATTTTAGCAGGTACACGTTTTCGTCGTTAAGTGCTGCGCTCAGCACGTAGTCGCCGAAATCGGGTGTAAACGCGTACAGCTTTTCGGCAAACGCCGCGTATTGGGAAACGCTTTGCCCGGTATCCTTTGCGGTCATGACATCCGTCATTGCAAGGAACGCGCGGATCACGTCGCCTTTAAGCAGGCCGCGAAAAATGGTCAGGGAACGTAATTGCAGTGCAGTGTTTGCAAGATCAGTCATAGTATGCCTCGTATCGTTTGATTTATGTCTTTATTATACCACGGTACCCAGCTCTTGACGCAGGATTTTTGTATAGAAACGAAACGCGGAGGGGAGCGCACAGTCGTTTTCGACTTGGGAAAGTGTGCGCCACAAAAAAATTTCGGGCTGTGAGGCGGCGTGCACGAGATAACCAGTCATGTGCCATTCGACATGCGTGAAAATGTGCTTCGATGCGCCAAGCTGCGTGAGTGGGCAAGCGTCTATGCCGTGGGAAGAAAGCCATGCAAGCGCTACCGCCTCGTCGAGGACACCCTCCGCATTGGGAAGCTCGAACAATCCTGCCAGTAGTCCGCGCGGCGGACGCTTTAGCAATGCGGCTTTGTGATCGTTCAAAATGACGAAGACAGTCCTTTGTTCGATACGACGCTCTTTTTTGGCATCTTTTAAGGGGAGGGTATGGGCGATGCCGCGCGCATAGCCCTCGCACAGCTTCTGAACGGGGCAGATATCGCATTTTGGCATGCCGTTCGGCAGGCATACGGTTGCGCCCAGCTCCATCAGCGCCTGATTGAAATCTCCTGCGTGCGCAGGCGGAATGATCTGGCGAAGGGTTGCGTCCACTGTCTTTTTGACCTTGGCGTCGCTGACGTTTTCAGGACTGGCGGCAATACGCGAGAGTACGCGCAGGACGTTGCCGTCGACAGCGGGTACGGGGATGCCGAACGCGATAGAAGCGATCGCTCCGGCTGTATAGGGACCGACGCCCGGAAGCGTTTGCAGCAGTTCGAAGGAAGCGGGCAGGCTACCGCCGAAATCCTGCATGAGCATTTGCGCGGCTTTTTTCAAATTGCGCGCACGGCTGTAATAACCAAGACCTTCCCACAGCTTCATCAGTTGTTCGTCAGCAACATTGGAAAGCGCAGCAATGTCAGGCAGCACGGACAAAAAGCGTTCGAAATACGGTTTTACCGCTTCTACGCGTGTTTGCTGGAGCATGATCTCGGAAATCCATACGCGATAGGGCGCCCGGTCGTCCCGCCAGGGCAGGATGCGTGCATTTTTTTTGTACCATATGAGAAGTGGTGCGGAAAAATCCGCAACCGGAGGGAAAAGCATATTCAAAATGTCTCCTTAGCGACCAAGAGCGATCGAACGGGCCGTATGCTCGTCCGTTACGAGAATATTGAACAGTTTGGCGCGCGCGCCGCCGATGATGGAATCGACTTTGTTTTCTCCGCCGGCCGCGCCGATCACGACCGGGGTATTGCGCAGATCGTCCGTGGAAATTGCGAGGATATTGCTTTCGATACTGAGCGGGCAAAGCTCGCCTTTTTTATTATAGAAACGGGAGCAAACGTTGCCGACGATCTTTTTATCGCGTATCTCGTCCGCTAATGCCTGCAAGGGTTTTTCGATCTCCAGTGTTGTGGAATGCGCCGGATCGCTGTCTATGCCGACGATCGCGATGTCGAGTGCGCGCTGCTTCTCGTAGGTGTCGGCAAGTGTATCGGTGAACGTTTGTGCGACAACCTCGTTGGGCGCGACGAGAGGAGAATACATCATGGAAACGGACGCGCTTGAATAGTTGGAGGCCATGATCTCGCACAGGGAATTGGCGAACATGGAATAGTCTCCGGCGCTCGTGCTGCCAAGGCCGCCGAGAAGGGAGACGATGTGCAGATCGACAATGCTGGGATGCGGCTTGATGTAGCGTGCCATGATCTCGAGCGTGCGTCCCCAACCGAGGCCGACTGTCATTCCTGAACGCAGCAGATTGGTGAGGTATTGCTCCGCCGCCGCGCCGACGCTCAGGTTGACCGCTTCTTTGCTCGTGCCGCTTGCGCTTACGATCTTTACATCCTTTAAACCAAGCTTTTTGCGCAGGGTCTGTTCCAGCTCGATGTGATGGCTGCCCATGCGGGTATCGTGTACCTCGATGGTGACAATGCCTTCTTTTTTTGCGTCGTTTAGCAGCTTGATGAGCGTGGGACGCGAGATGTTGAACAGCTCGGCGATCTCTGCCTGCGTTTTGTTTTCCTTATAATATAGGTAGGACGCTTTTAATTTGACATAATAGCGTTCTTCTGATGATAGCGACATAATGATGATCCCCTTTTGTTATGGATTTACAACTGTAAATAGATTTTATGTTTGTCAATATCATCATATGCTTTTCAGGGGTGCTTGTCAACAAGAGAGACGCATTCCGCACAGGGAATTATAACACATTTGTGAGGATATAGAATCATGCGTTGTAAAGGCATTGACAGATAAAAAAAAAGATGTTAGCGTAATACTGTACACAACTAAGTAAACAGGCTTTACAAATGTAAAATCACGATACAAAAACATAGCAAACGATCAAAGGAGCGAAGTAGAATGAAGTACTTTTTGGGTATTGATGCGGGAACGAGCGGCATCAAGGCAATGATCATTGATGAAACAGGAAAGATCAGCGGGATCGGTTATCACGAATGCGATGTTGTGACGCCCAATCCGGGCTGGGCGGAGCAGGATCCGCTTGTATGGTGGGACGCATGCAGCCGTGCTGTGAAGCTGGCTGTAGAAAAAAGCGGTCACGGCAAGGAAGTCGCAAGCATCGGTTTTTCCGGACAGATGCAGGGCAGCACGCTGATGGACAAGAACATGAACCCCATCGGCAACTGCATGATCTGGCTCGACCAGCGTGCCGAGGAGGAAGTGCACGACATCGAAAAGCTGATATCCGAACGCGAAATGCTGGATACGACGGCAAACTTTTGCCTTAACAGTTTTTGGGCGCCCAAGCTTTTGTGGGTGCGGAAAAACAATCCTGCCGCTTATGAGAGGATACATACCGTACTGTTTACAAAAGATTATTTGCGTTACCGGATGACGGGCGAGGTGGCGACGGAAGTGAGCGATGCTTCGCTGTCGTTTTTGATGGACGTCCCGAACCGGAAGTGGGCGGACAATATTTTTGATAAGCTATCTATTTCGAGGGATATTGTGCCGCAGAGGCTTGTGGAATCGCAGGAGGTCGTGGGACAGCTGCTTGCTGATATCGCTGCGGAATGGGGACTTTGCGCGGGCATTCCCGTTGTCGCGGGCGGCGGAGACCAACCGGCTGGCGGCGTAGGAACGGGCATCGTGAAATCCGGCGTGATCGGTGCGACGATCGGCACGTCCGGCGTGGTGTTTGGATGCACTGACGAGCCGCTTATCGATACGAAAAAGCGCGCGCTGATGACGATGGCGCATTCTGTGCCGGATAAATGGTGCTTCTTAGGCCTCGTGCTGACGGCGGGCGGATCGTTCAAATGGGTGCGCGATGTGTTGTTTGCCGATAAAAAAGCGGCGATGGCAGCGCAGGGCAAGGATATTTATGACTACATGACGGAGCTGGCGGCGCAATCTTCACCGGGCAGCGAGGGGCTTACGTTCCTGCCGTATTTCAACGGGGAGAAAACGCCTATCTCTGATCCGAACGCGCGTGCGACCTTCTTTGGGCTTTCGTACCGTCACGGCCTTGGCGATATGTGCAGGAGTGTGATGGAAGGCGTGACGTTTGCGCTGCGTGACACGATCGAGATATGCCGCGAGTTTGGCATTGATGTGAACGAAGTGCGTGCGAACGGCGGCGGTGCGAAGAGCGAGCTGTGGCGGCAGATGCAGGCGGACATCTATAACGCGAACGTGCTCACGATGAACATGGAAGAAGGGCCTGCGGCGGGCGGCGCGATCATGGCGGCTGTCGGTTCAGGACACTTTGACAGCATTGAGGAGGCGTGCGGCGAGCTGGTGAAGGTGGCAAGCGTCACCGAGCCGATCGCGGAAAACGTGAAGCGGTACAACGATTATTATGGCTCGTACAGGGAGCTTTATCCGGTGCTTCGGGATATGTATGGCAAGCAAGCGGGCATTGTTGAGAAATATTTGTAGAAATAAAAAAGCGCAGCTTCACACAGGCTGCGCTTTTCTTATATTCTTTTTTAACGGACAGACATTTTCTGTTCCGCGTCGTCGATGGACGCGTAGCCGTAGGCAAGGCAAGTGTTTTTTAAGATGAGTTCGTTTAGATTACGCTGCTCGCGTTGAAGGGCAGCTACATACGAAGCATAGTATTGCAGCGTTTTTTGTGAATAGGAGGCAAGCTCGCCCTTTAAATAGGTCTCAAACGAGGTGCCGTAGACGCTGTCCTCATTTTGATGGATCGGGCGGCCGTTGCCCGTGACATGTGGATAGCGCGCGGACAAATCTTCCAGCCAGGCGACTTGCACGGCGGCGATTTTTTCGATCAACGCTTTTTTTTCTGCCGAAACAAGAGGAAGCTGCGCCTGTATCGCGGCGTACTCTGTGGGGGAGGTGTGCTCCATCATGTAACCGTATTTTTCGGAAAGCAGGTTGCGGCCTTCGCTCGCTGCGGTGGTGAGGTCATCAAGATAGCTGTGCAGCATATCGTCGTTCCATGCGCGCAGCTGGCTGCCGCGCTGGATGGTAAAGGTTTTCTGGTCATCCTGACAGGAGGCCCGTCCGCCGATATTGTTTACGGAGTCAAACATCTTCCATTCTATATCTAAAATCTGTTGTACAATCATTATTTCTCCTTACTCCGCCAGTATGTGAAGACGGCGGATATCCTCGTCCTTGATGCGCTGCATGATCTGCGTGCAATGATCCTGTAGAAAATCGCTGTTGGAATCCGTGAGACTCTGCCGTTTGAGCTCTGCTATGACAAGTGTGCAAAGCTGTTCAATAATCTTTTCGCGCTTTGCGTGTGCATCCCCATCGCACCGGTCGGCACATAAATCAGAAAACATCACGTAGGTTTCGCTGAGAACGGGAAGATCCTTTATGCCGCGGTGCGCCCATTTATAAAAGGGCATATACCTTTTGTTGAGCAGGTATACCATAGAAAATGCGGCCCTGATAAATTCATATAACGCGCATTGTGCCGCAACGTATTCCTTTCGCTTTATGCTGCGGGCATAATTATATTGCCCGGACTGTGCCATGATCGCCGCGCGGGCAACGATCTTTTTGAGGCGCACGTCCTCAGGATAAAACGCGAGTAGTTTTTGACGTATCGCGCTGAATTTGCCTAAACTGTCCATAAAAACCTCACCGTTCGTCACGACAGCAAGATAGTTTTCGGGGAGGCGCCGCCACTCCAAAAGCGTTGTGGGCGCGGTTTTGAGCCCTGTATATTTCCAATAGAAATGCGACGTGGGCATAACGCCCACGCGTCCGCCGCCAAATTCGCTTACCTCGCGCCTGGAAAAACCGAGAAAATCACCGGGCAGGGCATTGTAAGCATCTGTAAGCGCACAGCCGATTTTTTCATAATCCGCATCCGTAAGCCACAGGCAAAAGGACGGACCCCAGTCGTGGTCGCGGGAAATGTCATCGTCAAAGCCGAAGCACTCGGAGCCTTCGCCCACCAGCCCCGCGGCGATCCGCTGTTCGTATGTGGGAAAGGATTGCCGGATCATGGGCAGTCCGCAATCCGCAAAATATTGCTTTGCTAAGGAAAGTCCGTTCATAGGCCACATGAATTCCTTCCAGCTTCCAGTTCTTTTAGCACGGCGACAGCCTGCTTGCTGATCTCGTGGTCTTTGCCGTAGACGGCGTTATAGATATCTGACGCTTGCTTCATGTAAATTTCGGCCTGTACGTTGTCGCCAAGCTTTTCATACACGCGGCGCAGGTTATCGCAGGCGATGCCGTATTCGATATTGCGCCCGAAGAAGCGCTCCACCTCCGGCAGGACTTTAAGATAAGTTTCTTTGGCTTCTTCATACTTAGCGTCCCGATATAAGAATGCCGCGTGCAGGTTGAGCGCTGCCGCGTAGTGCGGGCTTTGCTCGGACAGGCTTTCGTAAAGGGTGATCGCCCTTGCGAGCGCTTCCTTTGCTTTGGCGTCTTCGCCCAGCCGGTTGTAAAGCGCGGCTAAATTGTTGTAAGTCGTCGCTACGTCGTTATCTGCATTGCCAAGCGCTTCTAAAATACTGAGGGCAGAGAGCAGACATTCTACAGCCTGTTCGTAGTTTTTTGTATCCTGATGCAGCAGCGCTATATTATTGAGTGCGCTGGCAAAGAGGTAATTGTCTGTGCCTACCGTATTCCGGTAAATTTCCATAGCTTCCTCGAATGCCTTTGAGGATTTGTCGTATTCGCCCATCAGGCGGTATGTTCCCGCGAGATTGTTTAGGTTGGTGGCATATTCCATGCTGTCTTTGCCAATGAATTCGGTGATGACCTCTCCGGCGGCACAAAACGCTTCCACGGAAGCAGTATATTTGCTGGTACCGCGGTAAAAGCCTCCCATTTCGCTCAGTACGGCGAGATAGTTTGCATTAAAACCGCCGCAGCACGGGCGAAAGGAAGTGGCGCTGGTCTGTAAAAAACGCTCCACCTTTTCCATATCTCCGGCGGCATATTGTTCGTCGAGTTCCTCAAAAAATCTTTGCGTTGGGTTTTCCATAATAATACTCCTTTTGTCTTTGCAAGAAATTTTACATATGTAAAATGATGTGAAAATAGTAAGGTTCTTTGCTTCTATTATACTGCCGATACAAAAAAATGACAACAGGGAGGGCATGGTCAAATGTGAAGGCAAAGCCACTGACAAAAGGCGCTAAGCTGCTGCGGGGTATGAAAAAAATGTGTGCAATTTGGCAGGACATTGATAGAGCTGCCAAAGGTTTGCGCAAATGCGGCCGTCGTGTCACATGCGCACAGCTCGTCCTTTTCGCCGCACAGGATGGCCGTGGGAATAGGCCAATCAGCAATGGGATGTTCCTTTACGTAGCAAAAATAATCCCAGTCAAGCGCGGGAGCGCCGGAAAGAGGGATGTGCCGTTCCTCGCGCAGGTGTTTTTCGCTTATGTCAAAAGCACGCATCATATCATAGAGAATGCGTTGCATATTGACAACAGGTGATAAAAACAGTGCTTTTTTGAGCGGCTCGCCGCTGTAGGTAAGCAGGCTGAAATAGGCGCCGATGCTGCACGCGAACAGGCAGACATCCTTATAGTGCTGGTTTGCGTAGGCAAGGATCGTGCGAAGGTCTGCCAGACTTTGTACAATACCGCAAAAATCGTCTGCTGAGCGTTCGCCATGTGCGGGAAGATCAAAGCTCAGAACCTGATAACCCGCGCATACGGCCTGCTCGGCAAATAGACGGATCACCGTATCTTGCTTGTGTGACAGGTTGCCGTGCACAGCGATCCATAATTTTTCGGACGGCTGCCCCCATAAAATGGAGGGAATACCTTCGATGAGAAGCTGCGTTTGCAAAGTGGGTATGTTTTGCATGGGTGTCGTCTCCGTGAGTATTTTGTATTACTATACAACAGAGGCGGGATTTAAGCAATCGCTTTTAGCGAAGAAAGAGCGTCGGTAACTTGTTTTAACGCGTGCGAGACGGAGAGCGCTTGACAATGGTACTGTTTTTGGATATGATAGGGAGCACATAATAAAATAGATCGTAATGATTCGTTCGCCGGAATGGATCGTTATTGAGTCAATGAGATTGGCCTTAGGCTTTATGGTCAATCACGTTGGCTCTTTTTTTTGAAAGGAGCATGAGAAATTGACAGCATTTGAGTCGGCACAAACAAAAGAACTGTTACAAATCTTGAAAACTGACCCGGTGCGGGGGTTGACGGAAAAAGAGGTGATCGCAAGCCGAGATGAATATGGAAGCAATGTCCTTCAAAGCATGCGGCGTAAGACATGGTGGGATTATCTGCGCGCATCTTTAAAGGACATCACGATCATTATCCTGCTTGTTGCGGCGGCAGTTTCAACGTATACTGCCTATACGACACATCCGGATAATTTTACGGAGCCGCTGGTCATTTTGGGGATCGTGGTGCTGAATGTTTTTCTGTCGATCCGCGAACAGAGAAAAGCAGAAAAATCGATGGACGCCTTGAGAGAATATCACGTAAGCACGAGCAAGGTTGTACGCAATGGGAAAATACAATCGGTCGATACGGATCAGCTGGTGCCCGGCGATATTTTAGTGTTGGAGACGGGGGACAGGGTTCCGGCGGACGCGCGGCTGATGGAAGCGTTCGGCCTGCTTACAGATGAATCTGTATTAACCGGCGAAAGCGAACCGGCTTTTAAGGATGCCACCTACGTATCCGGCAAAAACGATACGCTCGCCGATAAACGGAATATGGTCTTTTCCGGGACGCTGGTCGTTGGTGGAAAAGGGACTGCCGTGATTACGACGACGGGTATGCGCACGGAGATAGGGAAGATATCTTCTTTGTTGCGAGAGAGCAAAACGGAGTTGGCTCCGCTGCAGGTCAGGATGCAAAAATTGGGCAAAGTGCTTAGCGTTGTGGCGATATGCGCGGCCTTGTGTGCAATGGCGATCGGGTGGGTCAGGGGATATCCGCTCGACAATATGCTGATGGTGGCGATCTCTTTGGCGGTCGCCGCTATTCCGGAGGTACTGCCGGTGGTCGTGACGATCTCGTTGTCGTACGGTATCAAAAATATGGCAAAAAAGAATACCATTGTACGCACGCCTGTCGCCGTTGAGACGGTAGGAAATGTATCTGTTATTTGTTCGGATAAAACAGGCACATTGACGCAAAACAAAATGACGGTGGAGCAAATATGGGCAGTTGGCGGCAGCGCGAAAGGGGCGGAGGAGCCATTTGGCGACTGCGAAACAGAACTGCTGGAGATGATGCTTCTCGCTGGAAATGTGACGCTTGGGCAGGACAAGAACATTGGGAACCCGACTGAAATCGCGATCATGAACTTGGCGGCAGAAAAGCTTGAAAATGCTGAACATATCCTTGCGCAGTATGAGCAAGTACACGAAATACCATTTGATTCGACAAGGAAAAGAATGACGGTGGTATATAAAAAGGGCGGGGAATATGTATCGGTTACAAAAGGTGCGTTTGACCGGCTGCCACTGAAGATTTCCGCAGAAGCGCGGGAGGCAGCGGAAAAAATTCATGACCAGTTCGCGTCTCAAGCCTTGCGGGTCATCGGGGCAGGCTATAAAACCTATCGTGAACTGCCGGAGGACTTGACGGAGAACGAGTTGGAGAGAGGACTGCATTTCTGTGGGTTTGTAGGGATGATCGACCCGCCACGAAAAGAAAGCGCGCATGCGGTTAAAATTGCGGCCGAGGCGGGGATTAAAACGATCATGATTACAGGCGACCATCTGGATACGGCAAAAGCCATTGCAAAAAGTATTGGCATATTGCAGGATGGCTGCGAGGTGATGGACGGAAGTAAACTGAACGCTATGCAGGACGCGGAACTGGAAAACGCGATCAGCAGATACACCGTTTTTGCACGGACGTCTCCGGAAGATAAGATCAGGATCGTGGGTGCGTTGCAAAAAAGAGGGGAAGTGGTGGCAATGACGGGGGACGGCGTCAATGACGCGCCAGCACTAAAAGCGGCGGATGTTGGCATCGCGATGGGGTCGGGAACGGATGTAGCGAAAGAAGCGGCGGATATGATCCTTTTAGACGATAATTATTCGACCATTGTAACAGCGGTCAAAGAGGGACGGAGGGTGTATAGCAACATCAGAAAGTCACTGTATGCAATGCTTGGCTGTAATGTGTCCGCTATTTTGATCGTATTGTGTTCGCTTATCTTTGGATGGGGCGCACCGGTCACAGCGATACAGCTGCTGATCATTAAAGTTGTGGCAGACGGGATTCCCGGATTCAGCCTTTGTGTGGAGCGTGCCGGCCCCAATATTATGAAACGGCCGCCTGTCAAAAAGGGAAGCAGCATTTTCAATGAGGGATTGCTGGGTAAAATAATCGTGATATCCATTGTATTTACAATCGTGACATTGATCCCCATTTATTTGGGGAACGCGGGGACCGTACAGAGTGCCGAAAGCATTCAGGCGATGACGTTCATTGTACTTGGATTTACAACGATCATCCATATGTATAACTGCCGGAGCAGCTTATCGATCTTTAAAATAGGGATTACGGGCAATAAAGCGTTGCTTGCAACGACTATTCTTGGAACTGTTATCATTGTCCTACTTGTGGCGATACCGTCGCTTGGAGCAGTCTTTGGACTGGTGAGTGTCGGCTGGAAATCGTGGTTGCTTGTGGTGGGGCTGTCAGTGATACCGCTTTTGTTTGTGGAACTGCAAAAAGCGCTTGGAAAGTTTGGACGCATTTAAGAATGTGTCAAAACCGTGACAACTTCGCAATGCGCGGTCTGGGGAAACATATCGACCGGTTGGATGAGGCCTGCTGTGTAGCCGAGCTCGCAAAACAACTTAAGATCACGCGCCAGCGTTGCAGGATTGCACGAAACATAGCCGATTTTGGGGATTTCAGCGGCTGCGAGCGTGCGTATCAAAGACTCGTCGAGGCCTTTGCGCGGCGGGTCGACGATCACAACGTCGGCGTTGCCGTGGGTCTTGATGAGGTTGGGCAGCAGCGCGCAGGCGTCGCCCAAGAGAAAATCTGTGTTTTCGATATCGTTCAAACGTGCGTTGAACTTTGCATCTTCTATTGCCTGTCCAACGATCTCTACGCCTATCACTTTCTTGGCGTGCTGTGCAACGGCGAGCGATATGGTGCCTACGCCGCAGTAAAGGTCGTATATGGTTTCGCCGCCTGTAAGTTCCAGCATTTTAAACAGCGTATGATAGAGCACCTCTGTCTGTGCGGAATTGACCTGCAAAAAGCTTTGCGCGCCCAGCTTGAACGTAAGGCCGGCGAGCGTTTCGTAAATATGATCGCGTCCGTGGATACATACGGATTTTTTGCCGAGGATCGCATTCGTTTTTTTTGTGTTGCTATTGAGCATGATGGACTTTACCTGCGGAAGCACAAATTCGAACAGCATGATGAGATGCGATCTGTGCGGGATATCCTCGCCGTTGATGCAGAGGACGAGCATGATATCCCCTTCCTTGTTTTCGCGCAGGATGATGTGCCGCAGAAGCCCGGTATGCGTTTTTTCGTCGTAAATGCTGATGTTGTTCTTGACGATCCATACGCGCAGCTGTGACATGACGATATGAAAATCAGATGGCTGTATCTTGCAGTCGTCAACATCTACAATGCGGTGGGAATGTGCCGCGTAAAAACCGATATCCACCTGTTGCCCGTTTTGCTGCACAGGAAATGCTGCTTTGTTGCGATAGCGGTAGTCGTGCCGCGCAGGCAAGGGAAAGCTGACGGGGACATTGAGCCCGCCGATACGCTGGATGCAGCTTGTGACATGATCGTGCTTGAATTGCAGCTGTCCGGCATAGGAAAGGTGCTGCAAGGTACAGCCGCCGCATTTGCCAAACACGTGGCAGGGTGGCTTAACGCGCATAGGGGAAGCGGTGAGCACTTCCTCAAGCTTGCCGACACCATAATTTTTTTTGAGCGCGATCAGCTTTGCACGCACGGTTTCACCCGGCAGCGCGCCATCTATGAACACAGTCATACCTTCGTATCTGCCGATTCCCTGACCGTCCGTTCCTAAGTCGTGTATCTCGCATTCAATGCTATCGTTTTTTTTCATATGTCTCCTACCGTCCTGTTTTTACAGGTTCTATTATAGCAGAAGCATATATAAAACAGAAGAAATTTTGGCGCGTGTACTTTGTTTTGATATCGGGCGTGGTATGATGGTATCAAGGAAGGTGTTTGTATATGACGGAAAACTTGATATGGATCGCTTTGATCGCGATCGCTGTGCTGTGCATCGTGATTTTGGTACGGCAGGGAAAGAAGACGGACGATGGGGCGCGGCAGCGCTTGGAGCTTACCAACCAGTTCAATCTGCTTTACAATATGATGCTGGACACGATGAACAAGGTTTCGGGCGCGAACAATACGAGCGTGGAGATATTGCGCCGCACGGTGGAGGATAAGCTTTCAGAGATCCAGCGGTCGGTAGACCAGAAGCTTGATACGACGCTTAAAAGCGGACTTTCTACATCGTTTGCGCGCGTGAATGAGCAGTTGCAGCAGGTATACCAGAGCATGGGCGAGGTGCGGGCGCTGACGAGCGGGATCGGCGACCTGAAAAATATCCTGTCCAACGTGAAAACACGGGGTATCTGGGGGGAAGTGCAGCTTTACAGGCTGCTTGCCGATTTTATGGTTCCGGGGCAGTTTGAAGAAAATGTGAAAATAGAAGGGGACAACGCGGTCGAATTCGCGATTCGTTTGCCGCGCGAGGAAGGCGGGGCGACACTGCTGCCCATCGATTCTAAATTCCCGATGGATCGGTATGCGCGCGTGCTTGCTATGATGGAAGCGGGTGACTTGGAGGCGCTGCGCGTTGCGCAAAAAGAGCTTGTTACGGCGGTCGTCGCAGAAGCCAAAAAAATCAGTGACAAATATATCCGCCCGCCAAAAACGACAGATTTTGCGATCATGTTTTTGCCCTCTGAGGGATTGTATGCTGAGGTGATCAGGCTAGGGTTGATCGAACAGTTGCAGAACAAATATAAGGTAATGGTCACGGGGCCGTCCACGCTGAGTGCGTTATTGACGAGCCTGCAGACCGGATTTAAGACGTTGTCTATCAAGGAGCATTCTGCATTGATCATTGATATGATAGCGGCGATCAAAGCGGAATTTGAACAGTTTGCGCTGCTGCTGCAAAAAACGCAAAATTCGCTGTGCGCGGCGCAAAACCATTTGGAAGCAGTACAAAAACGCTCGGCCAAGATACAGACGAGGCTTTCTGACGCCGAAAAATGGGAGGATACGGAAGACTAGACTTCCATCTCGAACACGTAATCATCCATGACAAAACCGTTGCCGATGTCGTTGCACACGTCGCCTGTTTTTCGGAAGCCGAGATGCTCGTATGCAGCAATGGAGGAGGCGTTCTTTTTGGACGCAGTGAGCCAGATGGCAGGAATGCGCATATCCTTTGCCATTTCTGACAGCTCGGTAATCACATCGCGCGCATGACCTTGTCCGCGGTATTCCTTTAAAATGTAAAACTTGCTCAAAAACAGCTTGCCCTGCGGCTGGTGTGCGCGAATGCCTACATAGCCGATGGGCACAAGACCCTTGCGGATCAGGTAGTATTCGTAGCCCTCGCCCGTGACGGCGGCATTGATCGCTGACGGGCTCTGGAACTTTTCGAGCATATATTCGACCTGATCGGCGCTCACGATGCCGGCATAGTGTTCGCGCCAGATTTCGTGCGCGAGGTCTGCGACCATCAGAAATTCACGCTCCTTGCTGATTTTTTTCAAGCGTACCTTTGCCATTGCTTTTATCTCTGATCCTTGATAAATGCTTCGATGCTGCGGTCATATTTTGCTTCGCCTTCTTTCGTGAAGAAGCAGCCGGGGATCTCGCCCGCGCGACGGTGGTGCATCACACAATCGCAACACATACCGCGCCTTGAGCAGTTGTAGGTACAGGTGCAATGATCCATGTTTTTTTCTTTTTTACATTCCATCAGAAACAGCCTCACTTTCTTTTCTGTTTGAAATAGCCGGACAACAGGGAGGCACATTCATCCTCGCACACGCCGCCGGTTATTTGCGGTTTATGGTTTAGTTTACCTTCTGCAAGATCGTACAATGTGCCGAACGCCTCGGCTTTTTTGTCGTATGCGCCAAAGACGATGCGTGGGATGCGCGCGTTGATGCTCGCGCCTGCACACATGGGGCAGGGCTCCAGCGTGACGTATAGAGTACAGTCCAAAAGCCGCCAGCCGCCTAAGTGTTCGGAGGCCTGTTGTATGGCAAGAACCTCGGCGTGGGCAAGCGGGGAACGACCGGTTTCGCGCAGGTTGTGGGCGCGGGCAATGATCTGGTCGTCTCTTACAATCAGTGCGCCGATGGGCACTTCGTCGATAGCACTTGCTTTTTTGGCCTCGTCGATGGCGATCCGCATATATTCTTCATCAGACACTGGGCGGCCCTCCTTCGTGTAATTCATGGAGAAGATCTTTTGCCTGCATACGCAAATCATATGCCTTTTGATAGCTCTTTTTCGCGCCGTTAATATCCTCTGCGTCAAACAGCTTTACGCTTTGCTGAAGCTCTTTGGCGGTATCTGTGAATACCCGGTTGATTTCGGTGACGCGCTGATCCGAAATGTTGAGGGTAGCTAAGTCTTCCTGTATCGTTTTTAAATCTGCGCGCGTATACGCGGAAGGATTTTCGTCGTGTATTTGCTTCATGCACATATCGAGGCGCATTTCGACATCCAGATCGGCGAGAAAATTATCGTATTGTTCCACCACAGGAAGACTGCACGAAAAGCAGATAATCGCGGTGAAAAGCAGCAATATGACGAGGCAAGATCGCTTCATAAAAAACTCCTGTGTTATTCTTGTCGGGCATCATTTATTATACAGATTTGACATTGATATTGCAATTATATCGCGTCTTTGGTAAAATAAATAACGTCACATGGAGAGGTATCGAAGTGGTCATAACGGGGCGCACTCGAAATGCGTTTGGGGGAAACTCCACGTGGGTTCGAATCCCACCCTCTCCGCCAATAGGAACAAATGCGAACCCCAACGGCCCATATTTCTTGGGCGAAGTGGTCGCATTTGTTTTTTATTTTGATAAACAACTTTTTTAAGGCGCTGTGCTGCTCATTTCTGTGTCAATAGGCTATTTTGTCGTAATATCCATCTTAAAAACTAAGACCTTTGCTTCCGCCCGCAAACAGCGTACCATCCCCATCTTTGAATACAGGGGTGAGTGAAACAGACTCGTCATCAGAAGCATACCAGTAATATGCTCCGTAATTAGCAGCGCCGTTCCATTCATATTCGCTCGCGTCGCAACCTATCTGCGCTTTGTAATCTTCATATGTCAATTTGAATTTTTCATCGCCCATTCCTTCTTGCCAGTCCAGCGCCGCCTGAAGCTGTTCCACAGTTGCACGATCCTCAGAAACCACCTGCTTTCCCTCGCCTTTCAAATCAATGCCTGCATCAGCCTCTGCTGCATTTGTTTCGGTTTCAGCCGAAGCATTGGTGTCCGCTTTTTGGCCGCAGGCGCTCAGCGCAACCATTAGCACCATAGCCAAAACAATAATCAATATTCTTTTTGTTTTCATAAATAAGCTCCTTTCTTTTTTTAGGTTTTGATTGAATACATACCGAATATTATTATCCGGACATCCACTGTATTCTAATCATCATTTTCGTCTTGTTCATATCAAATAAGTCACAACTGCTATTTTGTCAGAATATATTCATATCCATCTTCATCGGTCAGCACAATTTGGTTATCGCTGTTGATCGTTACAGCATAATTGACAGGAGTATCGCTTTTGAGCGATCCTAAATACTCATACACTTCCAATACACCGTCGTCGTACACATATTCTAAATCGTAAGGAAATATGCTGTTTTCATTATGTCCGGTTCCATCTTCATTGAAAGTCCAGACCTCACTCATCCATGGCTCACCGTCCCAGTCGCCGACCAAAAATTGTGCCTCTTCATTTATTGTGCCCTCTGCTTTTTTTCCACAGGCCGTAAAAACGGACAGAACCAAAATAGCGCAGACTATCAGTAAGCATACTTTTTTCATACTCACATTCTCTCTCAATAATGTTGCTTTTTTCATACTACATGAGTCCGGCTAATGACCCAAGCATTCCTGCAGCCGCGCCGAATAATGCTCCTACGATAACGATGACGATGATCCATATCACCAATGCGATAATAGAAAGCACTAACCCGCCGGTGGCTAGGCCGCTTTTCCCTTCCTTCTTTTTAGCAACGGCAGAGAATACAATACCCAGTATCGCAAGGATCAACCCAACGATGGAAGCGGGAGTAAATGTAAGTACAATAGCGAGTA
>NZ_JAYFPU010000274.1:0-1801 GCF_034927525.1 Christensenella sp. | reverse complement strand
TAACAGAAGAATCTGCTCATCGATTGGTGGAGTGCCACCTATAATAAAGAGGCAGCAATATTACCAGTCCTTACAGGATGTTGCATAAGGTCGCTGAATCCTTGAGGGAAATCTGTCAACTATTATTGACAATATCAAAGCGGAGGCAAGATATACAACTGTAAATGAGCTTTATGAATTATGGAAAGACTTGAAGCGTGGACTAAAAAATAACACTTTCGAGAATTATAAGTATATGTACGAGACATTTGTTCGTCACCAGATAGGCGATAAAAGAATTGCATTACTGAAAAAATCCGATGTAAAAAGATATTATAATTATCTTGCAGATGAAAGATGTTTGAAGGCGGCAACGATTGATAATATCCACACCGTCTTACATCAGATTTTAGATATGGCGGTGGACGATGATTATATAAGAAATAATCCGTCCAATAATGTTCTCAAGGAATTAAAGAAATCGCACATATTTCAAACAGAAAAACGCAGAGGTCTTTCCAGACCAGAGCAGGATTTATTTCTTTCCTATTTGAAAGAAGACCCTAGTGTTCAAAATTGGTACTCAGTGTTTGCAGTTATGATAGGAACTGGACTTCGAGTGGGAGAGGTTACTGCGCTCAGATGGTGCGATATTGACATTGAGGAGGGTATTATAAATGTCAGTCATACTTTGGTATATTATGACCATAGGTCTTCCGAGGGAAAGAAGGGGTGTTACTTTAATGTGCATACTCCAAAGACCGAAGCGGGAAATAGACAAGTGCCAATGCTTGATTTTGTGAAAGAAGCATTTCTGATGGAGAAGGAAAGACAGGACTTATTAGATTTGCATTGTGAAGCCACTGTTGATGGCTACACAGATTTTATTTTTATCAATCGTTTCGGGCAGCCACAACATCAATCGACATTGAATAAAGCAATCAGGCGGATAATACGCAATTGCAATGATGAACAGTTTTTAAAAGACGAAAATCCAGATGTGTTGTTGCCCCATTTTAGTTGCCATTCGCTTAGACATACTTTTACTACCAGAATGTGTGAGGCAGGTGTGAATGTAAAAGTAATTCAGGATGCACTGGGACATAAAGATATATCAACAACGCTTAACATTTATACAGATGTAACGAGAGAACTACGAAAATCAGAATTTGAAGGTCTTGACTTGTACTTCAAAAAAGCATAGTATTAGGGTGTATTCATTTCCAAAGAGGGAATTGTAATACACCCTAATCTTTTTATAGAGAATTATTGAATTTACATCATTTACATCAAATTACACCAATATTACATCAACAGAGGCTGATAGATACCCGAATGTTGATAGTTTGAGAATTAAGTGATTAGTTGCAAACAGTTGTTGGGCATAGAGGTGAAACACAGTAAAGCTATGTCTTATTTCGTCCCGGCCATGAAGCCGAATCCACTTTCAGAATAAGATTCTGAAAGTGGCAGCAAGCCGATTTACGAGCGTAAGCGAGTGGCTTGCGGTAATGAGGCAAATACCGGATTTGCTGCTTTTCCTCCGAGAGGAGGATAAAGAAAAGCAGGAAAGCCGGTAAAGCCGAGGTGAATCCACTTTCAGAATAAGATTCTGAAAGTGGCAGCAAGCCACTAATAATTGATTATATTACAACGGAGAGATCGTACACTGTGCGGTCTCTTTTTTTATGCGACCCCTTAAGCCTTCCTGAATCAACTGGGTTTCCTAATGGGGATGGGATATAATGATAAAAATGGGAGAGGAGCGTCACATGATCATTTGGCTTATTATCTTTAGTGTGTTTTTAGTGGCAGAAGTGGT
>NZ_JAYFPU010000313.1:0-7930 GCF_034927525.1 Christensenella sp. | reverse complement strand
CCTGGTTGCCGACCAGCAGCTCGCCATCCAGAATGAAGATGCTCATTTCCTCCAGTACTTTTTTAAGCGCCTTGGCGCGCAGGATATAGATGTTTTCTCCTTCGAATTCCCGATAGGCCTTCGTAACCGCTACCGCACGCTCCGAACAAATGGTGGGTGTGGAAGCAAGCAGAAAGTTGCGCAGGTCTTCGATCCTTTTGCTGCGGTACACCGTCTTGCCAAGTATGGAGGCATGGGTGTCTTTGTATTGTTTTATATTCTCGTTGACATATTGCATGACAAAAATCTCCTTCTTTTCCTAGATTATAGGTATAAAAGGTGGGTGTGTAAACGGCTAAAAGGCTATTTTAAGCCTTTTGATAACAACTTTTTGTTGTTTTCCGGTATAAGGATGACAAGCATTTTGACATATGTTTTCAAAGTTGTTATTAACGCAAAATATGTTGTATTTGAATCGGATTTTGTTCTTGAGTTTCTGTTTTGGGCGGTCTAACATATGACTTGACAAATGACATCAGCTCGAAAAACATTCTTAAAATTTCTGGCGCAGCACAGCGCCATAACGGTTTGGACATTTTCAAAAATACAGGAGAAAACAGATGGAGAGAACGGGGAACGTATTCAATATTGAAAAATTCCATATCCATGACGGCGAGGGCATCCGCACGGCGGTGTTTTTAAAGGGCTGTCATCTCCGCTGCCCATGGTGCAGCAATCCAGAGTCGCAGAATACGCAAAGGGAGATCGTTGTATTCGATAACCTTTGTACGGCATGTCTGCGCTGCGAGGGATTGTGCCACACAAAGGCGATCTACCATATCGAAAACAAGGTGCGGACAAACGCCTCTTTGTGCGATTTTTGCGGGCGGTGTGTTGCGATGTGCCCGGCCTCGGCGCGGCAGATATACGGTCAGGATATGAGCGTAGAAGAAGTGATGCACGAGGTGATGAAGGATGCGATCTATTATGCACGCTCGGGCGGCGGTGTGACGATCACAGGCGGCGAGCCGTTGCTGCAGGCGGAATTTGTCCACGACCTTGTACGCGCTTGCAAAAGTGAATATCTGCCGGTGGCAGTAGAGACGTGCGGCATCGTAAGCTGGGACAAAATGTGGATGGGGCTTGCCGATGTGGATGAAATACTGTTGGACATAAAAACGACAGACCCCAAAAAGACGGCGGTGATCATGCCGGATGGCGGTGACTATATCGGAATATTGAGAAACAATATTTTCAGGCTGCGGGAAAAGGGTAAAAACGTGATCTTTCGGTGTCCTATCATCCCGGGGTTCAACGATACGAAAGCCCACGTGATGTCCGTCATCATCTGGGCCAAGGAATTCGGCATAGAGCGTATAGACCTGCTACCCTTCCACCAGTTTGGCAAGCACAAGCATCGTGCGTTGGGGCTTGACTATGTGATGGAAAAGGATGTGCAGCTGAAAAACGAGGATATGGAAGAACTAAAAATGCTGGTGGAGCGCGCGGACATCGCGTGCGTGATCGGCGGATAGCAAAGCAGACCAATATTTTTAAATAAACGGAGGACAAAACAATGTATGAACAAGACAAAAAGGCGATCATAGCGGCGGCTCTTGAAATGAAGGACAACAGGCTGATCACGATGTCCGGCGGGAACGTCAGCGTACGCAAGGAAAACGGCGACATCATCGTCACGCCGTCCGGCATGAACTATGTGGGTATGGTGCCTGAAGACCTGATCGTTTATAACAAAGAGGGGGATATCATCGAGGGGACGCGCAAGCCGTCTGTCGATACGATCGCGCTGCAATACATTTATGAGCACATGCCGGAGGTGAATGCGATCATCCATACGCACCAGCCATACGCAACGGCGGTAGGACTTATCAGCGATACGCTGCCTGCTTGCTGCACCACACTTTCCAACGTGGCGCTCGGCGAAGTGCATGTTGCGCCGTACAGTACGCCGGGAAGCCTTGAGATGGGCATATTGACCGTGGATTATTCCAAAGGGAAACGCGCAGTGATTTTGCGCCACCACGGCGTTGTGACCATTGGCGGAAACCTGAAGGAAGCGCTTTATGCGGCAGTATATACGGAGGACGTGGCGCGTAGTTATCTGGCTGCCAAGGCAGCAGGCGAACCGGCGATCATGACGGAAGAGGAAGACCGCCTCGCGGTGGAGATGTTCAGCAGGTATGGACAATAAATAAGGGGCAAACATGGATTTGAGAGACTGTAAGGTGGGGCTTTATGAAAAAGCCCTGCCGCAAGGCCTTGGATGGAAAGAAAAAATAATAGAAGCAAAAGCGGCGGGCTATGATTTTATCGAGATCAGCATCGACGAGACGGACGAGAGAATGGCGCGCGTGAAAAGCGGTAGCAGGGAAGGCAAACAAATACGTAAGGCGCTAATGGAAGCGGATTTTCCTATCCTAACCATGTGCCTGAGCGGCAACCGCCGCTTTCCGATCGGCAGTATGGACAAAAAAACGCGCGAGGCAGGGCTTGCGCTCATTCGTGACGCGGTGGATTTTGCGGTAGCGACAGGCATACGCATCGTGCAGCTTGCGGGATATGACGAATATTATGGATCGCGCAGCAAGGATACGGAACGATTGTTTTTGGAAGGACTAAAGGAATCTGTAAGATACGCGGCATGTCGTGCGGTGACGCTGGCCATCGAGAATGTAGATACGGATTTTATGGATACGCTTGCAAAGATCAAAAAGTACGTTGACGCGGTCGATTCACCCTGGCTCAAGATATACGCGGACATCGCCAATCTGACAGCACGCGGCGTTAGTATGCAGCAGCTGTATGCAGACATCGGACAGGCTTATGCGGACACGATCGCATGGCATGTGAAGGACGGAAAGCTGAATGTGATCCGCGATACGCCGTATGGCGATGGAATCGTCGATTTTGATGCGTTTTTTGCCTATTTGAAGGAGCATGGCTATGCGGGGCTTTTTGTGATGGAAATGTGGTCTGATGGAAGCGAGGTCTCCATCGGTTATGCGGACACGGCGCGACAGTTTTTGCGGGATAAGATTAGTATTGCAACGAGCGCGCAGTAAAGAGGAAAGGCAGGGGCAGGATATGGCACGGTATTATATTGGCCTTGATAACGGCGGCAGTGTATCTAAGGCGGGCATGTTTGACGACAGCGGCAACGAGATCGCGGTGGCAACGGCGATTGTACCGCAGATATTGCCGCAGGCCGGTTATGTGGAGCGCGATACAGACGTGCTATACAGGGCAAATGCGCAGTGCATCCGTGAGGTCATCGAAAAAAGCGGCGTAGACCCCAAAGACATTGGAGGCGTATCCGTCACAGGGCACGGCAACGGTCTTTACCTGATGGGTAAAGGCGGGCAGCCAGCTTATAACGGCATCATATCAACAGACCTGCGCGCCGCTGGCCTGGTCGAGGCGTGGATGGAGGACGGTACGTTTGAGCGGATATTACCGAGGACGAAGCAATCGCTATGGGCGGGGCAGATCGTCCCGCTTTTGAAATGGTTTTTGGTGAACAAGCCGGAGGTGATCGAGCGGTCGCTATATGCGCTTTTCTGCAGTGTCGTGATCCGTTATTATCTGTCGGGCTAAGCATGGGGAGAGATATCCAATATGTCGTCCATCAGCGCAATGGACTTATTGAGCGGGGAATATTCGCCGGAGGTATTGCGGGAGTTGGGAGCGGAGGAATGTATGCGCCTGCTGCCGCCCATCAGGCGATCGACGGATGTTTGCGGCAGGGTGACGCAAAAGGCGGCGGACGAGACCGGGCTTATGCCGGGGACGATCGTCGCGGGCGGATTGGTGGATTTTACGGCCTGCCCGATCGCAACGGGCATCGTGGACGAAACGGTGCTGAGTATTGTGGGCGGTACATGGGCGATCACCTGTTATGCGGACAAGCAGCCCGTACAGGACAAAGATTTATTTATGTCTTCTATCTATACGGTGGATGGATATTATAATATAATGGAAGGGAGCATGACGTCCGCGAGCAACCTCGAATGGTTCATTCAGAAAATATTAAAAGAGGAAAACAAGAGCAGCAAAGAGTATTACGGGCTGTGCAACAATTTGGTAAAGTCCAAACGGCCGGAGGATTGCGACGTTATGTTTTTGCCTTATCTTTATGGAACGAACGCCAATCCAAGGGCACAGGCATGCTTTGTGGGACTTACGTGCATGGACGACAAGGCAAGCATGCTGCGTGCTATTTATGAGGGCGTTGCTTTTTCTACGTGCTATCATGTGGAAAAACTGATGGGATATAAAAAGGACGGCGTGAAGATCGCGCGTATTTCGGGCGGGCCGTCGAATTCGAAGGTGTGGGTACAGATGTTTGCCGATGTGCTTGATATGCCCATCGAGGTGTGCAAAGCAAAGGAACTCGGGACGCTGGGCGCGGCGATGTGTGCGGCTGTCGCAGACGGACGCTTTGCGGATATGAAGGAAGCGGCGCAGGCGTTTTACCACGCAAGCTATACGTGTGAACCAAACGAAGATAACGTCAAAATATATGCCGGAAAATACCGGGAATTCAAAAGGCTGATCGGGACGATGGACGCTTTTTGGTCTGCCTAGGAGAGTGCGCATGGACGCAAGGAACGATATACAGATCATGGTGCAGTGCGCCAAAATGTATTATACGGAAAAAATGACACAGGCGGAGATCGCAGTAAAGCTGGGGATATCGCGCTCGGGCGTATCGATGATGCTTTCAGAAGCGATGGAAAACGGCATCATAGAGATCAACATCAAGGATCCGTACGCCAACAACGATGCGCTGTCCGGCATCTTTAAAGACCGGTTCCGTTTGGACGATTGCCGGGTCGTGCCGACGAACGTCAGCTCGGAGGAAATGCTGATCCGCATCGTATCGTCTCAGGGCGGGCTGCTTGCGTCGGAGATTCTGAAAAGCCATTCGGCGCTGGGTATTGCGTGGGGGCGGATGTGCTATGAATTTATGCAGTCTTTCCCGGTCAACAGGGATATTTACGACGTGAACGTGGTGCCGCTTTTGGGTGGCTCTAACCGCGTGGGCATGGAATATCAATTGAATGAAACGGTGCGTATGTTTGCGGAAAAACTGCACGGTACGCCGTCGTTCATCTATGCGCCCGCGATCGTGGAGACGATTGCCGACCGCGCGCTTTATATGCAGA
Source organism: Christensenella sp. (assembly GCF_034927525.1). Taxonomy (NCBI): domain Bacteria; kingdom Bacillati; phylum Bacillota; class Clostridia; order Christensenellales; family Christensenellaceae; genus Christensenella; species Christensenella sp. Next base: position 2,765 of record NZ_JAYFPU010000313.1, on the reverse strand, counting down.
GCGTGTATATGCAGTCTATCGTAGAGAAGTGGGCGAACATCGATTTTGCGGTAGTTTCGGCGGGTGCCCCGCCCGATTATTATGAGAACAATACGAGGGTACCCATCGACAGGATGATCGACCGGATCAATGAAAACTACGGGAAAGCCGTGGGGGATATCTGCGCTTTTCGCATCAACATCAAAGGAGAATTTGTCAACAACGACTACAACAGCCGCATCATCGGCATCGGCGAGGAATATTTGAGGAAAGCGGGCAAGGTGATGTGCATCATCGCGGGAGAATACCGTGCGCTTTCGGCAATCGGCGTACTAAATACTGGTCTGCTCAATTACCTGGTGATCGACGAGAAAACAGCGCAGCGCGTGCTTGAAATTTTGGACAGAAAGCTCATCCGCTGTTTATAATAAAACAGGGAATGTGATTCCGGAGGTCAGGAAAACGGTATGGATGACAATAACAGAAAAAATTTTAATTTTAAGTATATTGTCCTAAAGCAGTGGATCGTGGATAACATCAAAAACAAGACGTTTAAGTATAACGACAAGCTGCCGTCGGAGAATTTATTGTGCAGAAAATTCGGCATCAGCAGGCAGACCGTCAGGAACGCGATGGCGCAGCTGAGTGAAGAAGGCGTTGTGAAGAAGGTGCGCGGGAGCGGTATGTACGTCAACAAAACGTTTGCCGCCGCGACGTCAAAAACAGTGGGCATATTGATCAGTTACTTAAATGAATATATTTTCCAGCATATTTTCAAAGAAATCGAAACGGTGTTGCAGCTTGAGGGATATGAGATCGACTTGTGTATTTCGGAAAACAGGATCGAACAGGAACGCGGATTTTTGGATCGTATGTACCATTCGGACGTGGCGGGGCTGATCATCGAGGGGACACGCTCGGCGCTTCCCAATCCGAACATCAGATATTACCGCAAACTGGAAGAAAAGGACGTACCTTTCCTGTTTATCCATAACTATTACAACGACGTAAAATGTCCAAGCATTTTGATGGACGACATCGGTGCTTCTAAGAGGATGACGCAAATGTTGATCGAGGCGGGGCATACGGAGATTGCGGGCATCTTCAAAGGCGACGATTTGCAGGGGCACCGCCGCTATCTTGGATATGTGGAGGCATTGAATGAAGCGGGAATCCCTGTGCGCGAGGAGCTGATCGGTTGGTTTTATTCCAACTACGACAACAATATTTTGCTGGAGATCAGCATCAAAGCGATTCTCGACACGCTCGACTACTATACGGCGATGGTTTCTTACAATGACCTGATCGCCCTTGAGATCAACAAGTTCTGTGTGAAAAACGGGATCAGTATCCCGGACGATGTTTCGATGGTCAGCTTTGACGACGGCGTTGCTTCAAGTAGTCTGGGTATTATTTCGGCGAAGCACCCAAAGAAATTACTGGGGATCGAGGCGGCCATGCGTATATTGCGCATGATCCGCGAGGGACGCGAGGCGATCCCGCCTGTACCGTACGTGATCAGCACGGAGCTTGCGCTGCGGGACTCCATCAAAAATATAACCGCCTTATGAGGCGGTTTTTTTGTGCAAATAAGATGGATCATGTGACAAAATTTAATCAATGGTTCATAATGGAGGGGTAAACTTGACACATATCACAACAAGGAAGGATCAGGAGAAACAGGATGAGCGGAGAAAATGTGGTAAAAACCAAGAAAAAGAAAAAATGGCCTTTTATCGTCTTAGGCATAGTAATCATATTGATCGTTGCGCTGGTGGTCGTGTCTTCCATGCAGCCTCCGGCAGTGAGCGCGGCAAGCATGATGCAGCAGGCCACAGTGCAGAAGGGAAGCATTGTGGAAACGGTCGTTGGATCGGGAAACCTTGAATATGGGGATACGCAGGATTTGAAAGTTCCGGCGGGCATAAAAATAGACAAGGTGCTGGTGGAAAAAGGTGATTATGTGGAGCAGGGCGAAGCGCTGGCGACGGTGGACGCGACCTCGCTGCAGGTAAAGCTTACGTCCATCAAAGACGAGCTCGATGAGCTCGACGAGCAGATCAATGCGACTAAGGACGACACGGCTTCGGACGTAATCAAATCGCACGTGAACGGACGGGTCAAGGCCATCGCTGCAAGCGAAGGAAGCGACGCTGCGGATGTAATGGTCGAGGCGGGTTCGCTGATGACCATTTCAATCGACGGCAAAATGGCAGTGGACATTGAATCCACCGCAACCCTTTCCACCGGCGACAAAGTGAAGGTGGAGCTTGCGGACGGGAGCATAAAGGACGGGACGGTGGAACGTAAGGCGGGCAATGTGATCACTGTCACGCTGACGGACAACGGCCCTGCGGTTGATGAAGCAGTTACGGTGAGAGATAAGGACGGCAACGAGCTTGGTAAGGGAACGCTTGCGGTCAACAACCCCATCACCATTGCGGGAACGGGTGGTACGATCGATAAGATTCACGTAGAGGAAAACGAAAAAGTCAGCAAGGGCAGCAAGCTGGTCACATTAAGCGATGTGGCACTCTCGTCAGAGCACGCGGAGCTACAGCAACAACGTGCAGACCTGATGGAGTCATACCAGACACTTGTGCTGATCTCTAAAACGGGGTCTATCACGGCGCAGGGCAGTGGTACGATAGAGAGCATCAATATTGCGGACGGGACGGTGGTTTCGGCTGCTTCGGCTTCGTCGCAAAGCAGTTCTTCGGGCAGCAGCGACAGCAGTAGCTCGCAGGATTCTTCCTCCTATGAACAGCAGATGCGGAGCATGGGCA
>NZ_JAYFPU010000343.1:0-4681 GCF_034927525.1 Christensenella sp. | reverse complement strand
TGTGGTCAGCATTCCGGGAGGACAAGACCCGGATGAGTTTTTGAAGCAATACGGTAAGGACGGATATGTGAAGCTGATGAAAGCATCTTTGCCGCTTATGGATTATAAATTTAAGATTACGGCTGAGCAATACGATTTAAGTGATAGTTATCAGAAAGAAAAGTTTGCAAAGGAATGTGTCGGCCTCTTAAAAGGTGTTGCGAGCGCGATGGTGCGTGAAAAGTATATGAAAAAGCTTTCCGAGCTTACGGGCTTTTCCGTCAATGCGATCGCGCAGGACGCTGGAACGGGGCAGAGGGAAGAAATCTCGTGGAAGCCACCTGTAAAGGAGGTGGAGACACAAAGCGCAGACCTGAAAACGGAGAATTGCCTGATCCGCCTGCTTGCGACCAATCCACAGATGGTTCTTAAGCTGGAGGGGAAGCTGGACGAGCAGGATTTTAAGCACCCGGCGAACAAAAAAATATTTTCATACACTTTACAGTGTGCAAAAAAAGGGTTTTCGCCCACCAATGCCGAATTATTATCCGTACTGCAAAGTGAAACTGATTTGCAGCACGCGACGGAGCTTTTCAGTATGGCGGACGAAGTGCTGGGAGAGCTGAAAAATTTTGATGATTTTTTCGAGGACTGTGTGCGCCGTATCCAGCTTGACAGGCTGGAGGCAGACTTAAAGATCATAAACGTGAAATATGAAAGTGAAAGCGATCCGGAAGAGAAAAAGGCGATGATCGGGCGTATCAGCTCGCTGACAAAAGAGATACATAGGCTTAAGACAAGTTTTTAAATATTATATAGTAGGTGAAATTGATTTGGCAGAAAAAAAAGGAAAAGAAATTGCTGCTTCCAAGGAAGTAACGGAAGCGCAGGCAAAACTGGCGGAAGAGCGTATCGCTAAAATCGTGGAGATGGGCAAAGCCAAGGGCGTGATAAAGTATCAGGATATCATGGGGTCTTTGGAGGATGTTCAGCTGCGTCCCGATCAGATCGAGAAATTATACGAGACACTTGAGGAACACAACATCGACGTGATTGACGAGGATGTTGAAAAGGAATCTGAAAAACCGGAAGAGGAAGCCAGCGATTTTGAGATATCCATGCCGGAGAATATCAATATTGACGATCCGGTCAGGATGTACTTAAAAGAGATCGGTAAAGTGCCGCTGCTGTCGGCGACAGAAGAAGTTGAGCTTGCGAAGCGCATGGGCGAAGGCGATCAGGAAGCAAAGCGCAAGCTGGCGGAAGCGAACCTGCGTCTTGTGGTGAGTATCGCAAAGCGTTACGTGGGCCGTGGTATGCTGTTCCTTGATTTGATACAGGAGGGGAACCTTGGCTTGATTAAGGCGGTCGAGAAATTCGACTATGAAAAAGGATATAAATTCAGTACGTATGCAACATGGTGGATCAGGCAGGCGATCACACGCGCGATCGCAGACCAGGCGCGTACGATCAGGATTCCTGTGCACATGGTGGAAACGATCAACAAGCTGATCCGCGTGTCCCGTCAGCTGCTGCAGCAGTACGGACGCGATCCGTTGCCCGAGGAGCTGGCAAAGGAAATGGACATTCCTGAAGAAAAGGTGCGCGAGATACTGAAGATCGCTCAGGAGCCGGTTTCTTTGGAAACGCCGATCGGCGAAGAAGAAGACAGCCATCTGGGTGATTTTATTCCGGATGACGACGCCCCCGCGCCGGCAGAGGCAGCTGCGTTCACGCTTCTGAAAGAACAGCTGATCGACGTGCTCGACACTTTGACACCAAGGGAAGAAAAAGTCCTTAAGCTGCGTTTTGGACTGGAAGACGGACGTGCGAGAACGTTAGAGGAAGTCGGTAAGGAATTCCAGGTGACGCGCGAACGAATCAGGCAAATCGAGGCAAAGGCGCTTCGTAAGCTGCGTCATCCAAGCAGAAGTAAAAAGCTGAGGGATTTTCTGGAGTAGATATCCCTACTCCCTCGAAACTCTTCCTCAAATCACACGAGAGTTTCCCGGCAGGGCAGACTGAAATTTTCCTCTTTTGGAAAACAGTAAGACAATACAAGAGTGTCATGATTGCCAAAACAGCAGTCAAGGCACTCTTTTTTGTTTTCCGGCATCCGGTTCCGGCAAATAGAAAAGGGCACAGCAAAACTATGGTGATAAACAAGAACCGCACAGCAATCCCATGGCAAGAAGTCGTTGTACTGCAAGTTATAACACTGAAAGGATAGAGGAAAAGGCGAAAGAAAGTAAAGCAACAAAGCAATCCCATGGTGCTTAAACAGTAATTATACTGCGAATCGTGATGCAAAAAGAAGCGATGTGTATAGCAATCCTGTGGAGGAAAGGAGCGTGAACCGATGCAAGATGTCTTGTCGTTGAGGATGTATGATGTGATGTAGTTTTTCTTCGCAAGTGCGTTTTAAATTTTCCTCCTGGGTTTTGGGATGGAGGAAAGACTTGTGTGGTTTGGGGAAAAAGTTATGTGATTTGAGGAAGGATTTCGGAGTGTTGGAGATAGTAAAAGTTTACAAGATTTTAAAATAGCAGTGACTGGAAGCGGTGACTGCTATTTTTTATTTTAAAGAATAATACATGGTTACCACTGTATACGTTAAAGTTTTGGGCGTTTTTTACGATATATATTATGTAAATATATAATTATTGGAGTAACCTAACATGAAATTGAGGCAGAAAAAATGAAAGAATCCCCCGGAGAGTTTGTTCCAAAACAAGATATGATAAACGAGATACTAAAGGACTTGGAGCTGTCAAAGGATACTATAGAGTGTATTGATAAAGAGGATCTGGTAGCGCATTTGTCCACAGATTTGGTGCAAACTGACGACCAATTGGTAGATAACCTCCTGAAAGAAACTGAGGCGCTCGAAGAGAAAGGGACGGCGGCTTGTCACAGGGCGGCGGCTCTGCGGAATATGCAAGATTAGGTAGGTTTACTTTCCCGAATCAAAACGGCTTGATTACGGTGTCGAACAATCGATATGCGGCATCGGCAGCGTCGGGGCAACCTGCGGCGGCGGATACGGGTATCATACAAAAAGCATTGGAAGGATCTAACGTAGATCTAGCCAGTGAGTTTTCCAGTTTAATTCGCGCAAGTCGTGCAATGCAGCTTGCTTCCAGGGCGCTTACAACAGCGGATGAAATGGATGGGACGGCAATATCGACCAGACGATAGGGGATGAGGTGCAAGTATGGCTTTAAACTATAAAACGTGCGGCTATTGCGGACGAATATTCCAGTCCTCAGGAGCAAGCGCGTGTCCCGAATGTCTTCGTAAAATGGAAGACCAATTCAAAACCATCAAGGAATATTTGTATCAGCACCCACGGGCTTCCGTTGAAGAAGTCTCGAAGGAAACGGAAATCGATGAAAAGTTGATTTTGCATTTTTTGAGGGAAGGCCGCTTGGAAATGGTGGCTGCCGATGGTTTTTTGGTATGCGAGAAGTGTGGCGCGCCAATTACAAGCGGACGTTTATGTAAAAAATGTTCAGATACACTCGCTCATGCATTGGGAAGCGTGCTTCCCAAGCAAAATCATGTAGATGAAGACCAAACAAACAACCGTAAGTCTATGGGCAGCGGAAAAATGGACAAGTTGCATGTAAATATAAATAGTAGAAAATAAAGGAAGTGAGCAATGATGAAAATCGACGCTACAACATCGATATATGCAGTACAACGTTATCAGATGATTGCAAATAAGACAAACGTGCAAAATACTGAAACGCAGGGAAAAGACGACATTGATATTTCAGGGGAAGCGGTTTCTTTTGCAAAGGTATTTACTACGGCGAAGACTGAATTTGAAAAAACTGAAAACACGGGGGAGAGTTCGCGCGTGAAAGCTGTTAGGGATATGATGGATGCGGGTACGTTCGCCGTCGAACCCGAGAGGATCGCCGACTCCATTCTCATGTTTATTTGAAGGTGATGGAATGATAGGGATGATCATTGACATTCTACACCAACTGTCTAATATGCATCGTGAAATTTATAAAGTCTCACTCGAAAAGAAAGAGGCAATCGTACAAAACGATGTACAGCGTGTCGGTGAGATTGTGAAGACGGAATGGGAGATACTGGGCCAAATTTCCGACATGGAGGAGAAAAGGCTTTCCGTTGTACGCCAGATTATGAACACAGGTTCAAAAGAAGACGTTCATGGGCCGACGTTAGACGATATTTGTAAAATGACGTCGCCGAAAGAAGCTGGCGAGCTGGAAAGCGCAGCAGAGGAATTGAGATTGCTGGTGGATGAGCAAAAGAAAATAAACGCTGAAAACCAGGCGCTGATTGGACTGCACCTGGACTATATGAATTATATGACCAACGTTTTTTTGAAGGAACCTCAGACGAGTAATATATACGGTAATTCCGGTGAAGTGGAAGATGAAGGTTTGGACAATCGCGGAATTATAGACAGCAGCGTGTGAAGGAGTAAGTATGAGATCGACATTTTATGGGCTGGAAATTGCCAAAACAGGATTATTTGTAAGTCAAAATCAACTGGATATCACAGGACACAATATCTCCAATGTTGATACGAAAGGCTATACGCGCCAGAGGTTGAATACGACGGCGCTTCCTCCGGCAGGGGGGCAAGGTTTTATTGGCGTCGACATCAAGGGGACATCAGGTCGTGGCGTAGATACGCTTTATGTGGAGCAGGTGCGTAATT
>NZ_JAYFPU010000249.1:0-9114 GCF_034927525.1 Christensenella sp. | reverse complement strand
ACCCATTCAATCTTCTGCTTCCCTGACGGCGCTAAGCCAACATTTGCAATATCACTCATTTCATTTCCTCCGTTAATTCTTTTAAATAGTCTTGAAAATCGTCACGCAGATCGTCGCGGTCGAGCGCAAACTCGCAGGTCGCTTTCAAAAAGCCAAGTCTGTCACCTACGTCGTAGCGTTTTCCTTCAAATTCATACGCATAGACCGGCTCTTTTTCGAGCAGATTCTGCAGCGCGTCTGTCAGCTGTATTTCTCCGCCTTTGCCGGGCTGTGTCCTGTCGATCGCGTTGAATATTTCCGGCGTAATCACATATCTGCCCATGATGCCCAGATCGGATGGTGCTTCGGCACTCGTTGGCTTCTCTACCAGCCTGTCAACATTATGGAGCCGCCCCTCCATATCTTTGGTGGCAATAATACCATATTTATCCGTATCCCTTTTTGCAACCTTTTGCACACCGATCACTGTCGATCCGCATTCTTCATACGCATCGATCAGCTGCTTCAAAGCAGGTTTCTTGCTTTTTACAATATCGTCCCCGAGTATAACGCCAAACGGCTCGTCGCCGATAAAATCACGCGCCGTACCGATCGCATGCCCTAAACCAAGCGGTTCTTTTTGACGCACATACATGACATTGACAAGGTTTGCGATATCATCTACGAGCTGCAACAGCTCGCATTTTCCTTTTTTATTGAGCTCAAGCTCGAGCTCGATCGATTTATCAAAATGGTCTTCGATCGCGCGCTTGCTTCTTCCAGTGATGATAACGATGCTTTCAATCCCGCTGGCAACGGCTTCCTCCACGATATATTGAATCGTCGGTTTATCGACGATAGGCAACATCTCCTTGGGCTGCGCTTTGGTGGCGGGCAAAAAACGGGTCCCCAGCCCCGCTGCGGGGATTACTGCTTTTCTGATCTTCATTTCAGTCCTCCATAGTAATCATCTATCATTTTTTGCATTTCTTCTTTTACATAACGGCACATCAGCACCGTTTGCTTGGGCTCTTTTAACCCTTCCGTTCCCGGCACGTCTTTTAAGTATACCGGCTTTCCCACGATCAGGTTGATCTTGTTTTTCTTGGGAAATACAAAAGTGAGCGGCAAAACAGGCACGTCATTTTTGACTGCAAAATGAAAAGCACCATTTTTGAATTTACGCAGCTCCTTAGAGTATGGCGATATTTCGGCTTCCGGATACATATGAACCTTACGTGTTGTATTTTGAAGCGTATCGTTCATCTGCGCGGAAAACCTCTCAAAATTTTTCAGATCGTCCGGCAGCGGTACACCACGCAGCACGCGCACCAGTCCACCGATGATAAACGCTTCAAAATTGTGCTTTAGCGCCACAAAATAAGGAGCGCTTGGATAAAATACATATGTCAGCATTGGCGAATCCATATTGTGTACATGGTTTGCTACCGTGATTGCCGCGGTCTTCCTCACAAGCTTCGCATTCTTTTTACCGATCACATGAAAGCCCCAGCGTATTTTAAAGAAAAGATAACCAAAGGGCATTCCTACAAACATCGCAAAATAATACAAAAAGCGCAAAAAAATATTTCTTGTCACATACTGGTAATCTTCATCCAAGTGCAGCTTGATCGGAGACCACATTCTTTCAGCGGGTCCTTTTCTGCGTTTCGGTTCTTCCGCTGTTTCTTCCGTTTCAGTGCTTCGGTTTTCTTCCGTCATTTCCACATTCTTCCCCAATAATTTTGATCATGATTTTCTTGTTTCTCTTGCCATCGAACTCGCCATAAAAGATTTGTTCCCACAGCCCGAAATCCAGACGCCCTTCTGTGACCGCTACGACGACCTCGCGCCCCATAACAGAACGCTTGAGATGCGCATCGGCATTGTCTTCAGAACCGTTGTGTGCGTATTGGCTGTATGGTTTTTCAGGCGCAAGCTGCTCCAGCCACTTTTCCAAGTCGGCATGCAGACCGCTTTCGTCATCATTGATAAATACACTTGCCGTGATGTGCATGGCATTGACAAGGCACAGGCCTTCCTTGATTCCACTCTGTGCAAGGGCATTTTCAACACGTGGCGTAATATTGATAAACTGTCTTCTGCTTGGAATAGTAAGCTCTAATATCTCGCGATAACTTTTCATAATGGCAACATCCTTTTCTCCATAACAATAGATATTACATTATATCACAAAATTCCGCTCTTTCACAAGCCAAAACACCCGCAAGGATTCTTGCGGGTGTTTGTTTTATCAACATTTCTATTTATTTTTCTTCTTCTGCCGACTCTTCTGTAACAACTTCTGTTTCGATCACTATTTCTTCTTCAGCCGCAATTTCTTCAGCCTTCTCGGTCTCTTCTTCCATGATCTCTGCCGCTGCTTTTGCTTCTACAAACGCTTCGCCTTCCGCAGCCATTTCTTCCACTTCGTCAGCGATTTCTTCTACGCGCGCTTCAATGCGTTCCACGATGTCAGCTTCTTCATCACTCATCGCGAAAATCACCTTGTCAAACGTACGCTTGCTGCGCGTGATCAGAACGAGCAACAGGTTGAACACAACGATTACCGCGCTCTTGGAAAGCAGGACAACCAGGCGGTAGATCGCCAGATTTTCCACGCTCATCAGCGACATAAGGTTTATTGCAAAGAAAATGACCGTGAACACGATCGAAACAGCGAGACATACCCACTGGATCATGTTCAGTATCTTTTTGTTGCTGTTGTCCCAGTTTGCGATCATTGCTACCGTCGCCACCATCAGTGCGATCCACGGTACAAAATCTGCAAATAGATCAATACTGGCTACACCCTGTACGACATTCGCAAAGAACGTTGCCGCATACATGACAGACAAGAGCAGCACGCCCCATACCCAGATTTTCGACATCAGCTCGCGTCTTTCTTTTGCAAAGAAAATGCCGATCACGAACAACACCATCGAGATAAGTGCAAACCCGCCGATCAAATACAAATTACTGATAACACTTGCGAATGACATCGGCGTGCCTGCCGTTTCAGCAAACAGGCCTAAAAAGCCAAAAAGTGCAACAATAAATCCTCCGATAAGCACAACAACCAGGACAGATACAATGTTGATCGCCAGATTACTCTGACTTTTTACTGTCTGATCCTTTTTTAATGTTTCTTCCATTGAAGAATACCTTCCTTTCTTTATAAAAGCATATGATATATGGTCTGATACTTCCCAATTATTAAAAAACTATTTTTTATTGTCTTTTTCGCGCAGCTCTACGCGCCTGATCTTTCCGCTGATCGTTTTGGGCAATTCTTTAACAAATTCGATCTCACGCGGATATTTATAAGGAGCTGTCGACTTTTTCACATGATCCTGCAGCTCTTTTTTCAATGCTTCGCCCGGCTCATAGCCTTCCGAAAGAACGATCGTAGCCTTTATGATCTGTCCACGTTCCGGATGCGGCACGCCCGTGATCGCCGTCTCCAGCACGGCCGGATGCTCCATCAGAGCACTCTACACTTCAAAAGGACCAATGCGGTAGCCGGAAGATTTAATGACATCGTCGCTGCGGCCGACATACCAAAAATATCCGTCCTCGTCCTTCCACGCAACGTCGCCTGTGTGGTAAAGTCCATCGTGCCATACTTTATGCGTCAGCTCGTCATCTTTATAATAACCGAGGAACATTCCGATCGGAACCTTTTTATCTGTACGGATAACGATCTCGCCCGTCTCGCCCGGAGAGCATGAATCTCCATCCTCATTGATGATATCGATATCGTACATTGCGTTCGGTTTTCCCATAGAACCCGGCCGCGGCTCCATCCAAAGGAAGTTGCCGATCGTGACCGTCAACTCTGTCTGTCCGTATATTTCCATCAGCTTGAGGCCTGTCGCCTCGAGGAACTGATAATAAACCTCCGGGTTCAGCGGTTCTCCGGCGATCGTAACATACTTCAGCGAGGAAAGATCGTATTTGGTAAGGTCTTCCTTGATGAAATAGCGATAGATCGTCGGCGGCGCACAAAACGTCGTCACCTTATATTTCTCAATTTTCTTAAGCAGCAAATCGGGCACGAACTTGTCCATATCATAAACAAAGATACATGTTTCCGCCAGCCACTGCCCGTAAAGTTTGCCCCAGGCGCTCTTTGCCCATCCCGTTTCTGCAACCGTCAGATGCAGGCCGTCCGGATCTGCATTGTGCCAATATACTGCCGTCACAATGTGCCCCAACGGATATAAGAAATCATGCGCAACCATTTTAGGCATCCCTGTCGTACCTGAGGTGAAATACAAAAGCATGATATCTTCGTTTTGCGTTGCTTCATTCCCTTGCGGACGTTCGAATACATCGCTGTATTTTTCCATCTCCGTCCAGAATTCCAGCCATCCGTCGCGCTGCTCGCCGACGATCACCTTTTTTTCCAGCGTGGGGGAGTCTTCCATCGCGTCTTCTACATGCTCTTTCAGTTCACCGTCTTTGGTGCTGATGATCATTTTTACGTCAGCCGCGTTGTTGCGGTACACGATATCTTTCTTTGTCAACAAATGCGTCGCCGGGATAGCGATCGCCCCCAGCTTGTGCAGCGCCATGATCACGATCCAGAATTCGTAGTGACGCTTTAAGATCAGCATGACCTTATCGCCCTTTTTGATCCCCTCGGCCTTTAAAAAATTTGCCGCTTGTGAAGACAGCCTGCTCATGTCGTCAAAGGTGAGCGTACGCTCTTTCTCTTCGTCATTCGTCCACAAAAGTGCGCGCTTATCTGGCTGCTCTTTTGCCAGTACATCTAAAACATCAAAAGCAAAATTGAAATTCTCTGGTACAATCGTTTCAAACCTTTGCGCAAATTCCTCATAGCTGGAAAATCCTGTCGTGCTATACTTCTCAAACATCCTCATGTATCTTACCTGTCCTCACTTGGAAATGATCGCTAAAAATTTACAGGGCTGTCCGTTCTCTGCGCGCATCGCGTGTGGCGTAGCGGCATTGAAATATACCACATCACCCTCACTGAGCCGCACCTCCGAGTCCTGAATAAACAGCGTCATGCTGCCCTCTATGACATAATTCAGTTCTTGTCCTTCGTGTGCGTTTTTTTGTACGGCCTCCGTATCCTTAGGCTCTACCGTGACCAAAAACGGCTCCATATGCCGATCTTTGAATATATACGCCAAATGCTGGTATTTATACGCTTTACGGCGTTCCATTTTCAAGCCTTCGCCTTTTCTTACCAGCGAATAGGTTTTAAGCCTGGCGTTTTCCCCTGTAAGAAGCTCTGTGATGTCGACCCCCAGACGGTTTGAGACCGTATATAAAAAACTGAACGGAAAATCTTTGTTCCCCGCCTCATATTCCAGATATTCTTCTTCCGATTTACCGGTAAGAGAAGCCATCTCACCTGTTTCTATCTCTTCGATCTCACGTAATGCGCGTAATCTTTGCGCAATTTCTTTGATCTGATCCATTCTGACACCAACTTTCTACACAGAAAAGCCCCATGCTTCCGCACAGAGCTTAAGGACTATTTTACTTTGACTTCCTCGCTTTGGAAAACAGCGATCACGCCTTTTTGATCCCAGATCGTATGTTCTCCCGTCAGGTTCTGGAATTTGCTGCCATACTTCTCTTTGACCGCTTCCGGCTGTCCGTCTGATTTTTGTGTATCGAAAGTGATAAACCCATATACGGTTTCCGGCCACTCGTCAGTCCTTTTAAAATCCCATGTTAGATTATCACCGTTTTTGGTGATCTTCTGCTGTTCTATCATAATACCATTTGCATTCAGAACAGAAATAATACCGTTTGTCCCATCCATTAAGTTCGTTTCGCCGGAGACCGTCAGCGTATCCCCGTTAAGAACCGCGTTACACGATCCTGTCACCTCTGTTGTCGTCCCGTCCGCTACCGGACGTTTGATCTCCTGAGCACCGTTACAGCCTGTAAAGACCAGTACCGCGGCAATTGTAATCACCAATAATATAATAAGCTTTTTCTTCATATCTGCTCTGTTTGCCCCTTTCGCAAAAAACACCTTCTAATAGTATAGTTAAAACGCCATGAGATGTAAAGTTTTTTCCTTAAAACAGGCGTTATATTTCTATGCTCAGCATCCCGCCACGCCAACACTTTTGCGTATCCCACGCGCGCAGAAAATCAAATTCGTGCCTACTCCCCCATGTTGCAAAGCTGACCTGCATCTTATCCTCCGATAATTCATACCCCGTGAGATTGAACCAGTGCCACTCGTATTCATCAAAGGCAGGGTCTGCATGCTTGAGCATCAGGTACATGACAGGCAAGCCTGCGTCGATTGACTTTGTCACGAAGTCCCGTGCATCCCCAAGCGGGTCACATCCCGGCAACTTCCTGAGCTTCATATCGACCCTAGTCGTCGCGATATATTTTTGAAACATCTTCTCAAATTTGTCTATGCTCGTCAGTCCGCCAATGCCCGGATGAATGTATTGATACACCGTTTCAAAGAAACGCAGGAAATCTTCCTTGGTCACATTTTGGGGGTCATATGGATAAAGCCCCTTATATTGTGGAAATTCCTTTGCCAAGTAAATGCAAGCCTCACACGCACATACGGCAGAACAACCGCCCAGCTTCATCATCGGATGTGTATGCCAGTTTTGATCTCCGCCATAGTATTGTCCGTCTATCTTAGGAAAGTCAAGTTCTCTTTTCATATGGCTATTATACCACATTCTCTTATGTTGACAAACTGTAATATATACATCAAAATAGAAATGCTCGGGAAATTTTTGCACATTATTTTAGGAGAAACAAAATGAACAATGATTTGAAAATAGCAAATTCCGTAAAGGCTGAACCCATCGACTGTATTGCGGCAGGCTTGGGGATCGACGAAGAATATTTGATCCACTATGGTAAAAGCATTGCCAAGGTCTCGCTTGAAGCTCTCAAAACAGCACCGAAAGATTCTGGTGGCAAGCTTGTACTTGTAACAGCTATAAGCCCTACCCCTGCCGGCGAAGGCAAAACGACGGTATCCATCGGCCTGGCGGACGGATTATCAAAACTTGGAAAAAAATCATGTCTTGCTCTGCGCGAGCCTTCTTTGGGTCCGATCTTCGGCATCAAGGGCGGCGCTACCGGCGGCGGATATGCGCAGGCGATCCCCATGGAGGATATCAACCTGCATTTCACAGGCGATATCTCTGCTGTGACCACCGCGAACAATCTGCTGTGCGCCATGATCGATAACCATATCTATCATGGAAACGAGCTTCGTCTGGACGTCAATAATATTGTATTTAAGCGCTGCATGGACATGAACGACCGTGCCTTGCGCAACATCGTATGTGGGCTTGGGCAGCGTACCGACGGCGTGCCGCGCGAGGACGGGTTCAATATCACAGCTGCCTCGGAGATCATGGCCATCCTGTGTATGGCGACAGATTTGAATGACCTGAAAAATCGGCTGAACCATATTACCGTCGGCTATAACATGGACGGTGACGCTATATTTGCCAAAGACCTGCAGGCAGGCGGTGCAATGACTGTCGTATTAAAAGAAGCGCTCCGTCCGAACCTTGTGCAGACTTTAGAGCATACGCCTGTCTTTATGCATGGAGGCCCTTTTGCCAATATCGCACATGGCTGCAACAGCATTCTTGCAACAAAAATGGCGCTTGCTTTTTCTGATTTTACTGTCACCGAAGCCGGTTTTGGCGCAGACCTTGGAGCGGAGAAGTTTCTCGATATCAAATGCCGCAACGCTGATGTCTGGCCGGACGCGGTCGTTCTTGTCGTCACCGCGCGTGCCATGAAATATCATGGAGGCGTCAAAAAGGAAAACGTATCGGAAGAAAACATAGAAGCGCTCAAGCAGGGTCTTGCGAACCTTGACCGCCACGTCCACAATCTGAGGGATGTGTACGGACTGCCTGTCGTGATCGCAATCAACCACTTTACTGCGGATACACATGCGGAGATCACTGTACTAAAAGAGCATGCCGCAAAACTCGATATCCCCGCTTCGATATGTGACGTATGGGCAAAAGGCGGTGAGGGCGCGCTGGAGCTTGCGCAGATGGTCGAAGATGCGATGCCTGTCCATTCCTCCCCCAGCCATCCATATGATTATGCACAGCCTGTTGAAGAAAAGATACGCGGGATCGCTACAAAAATTTACGGTGCCGAGGGTGTAGATTTTACACGCAAGGCTTCTCAGCGGCTGCGTATGTTTGAAGAACAAGGCTATAGCAACTTACCCGTATGTATTGCAAAAACACAGTATTCTTTTTCCGATGACGCCTCCAAATTAGGCGCACCGGACGGCTTCCGCCTCGAGGTTCGCGATGTGCGCCTCAATTCCGGCGCAGGCTTCATCGTAGCAATGTGCGGCAATATCATGCGTATGCCCGGTTTGCCGAAAAAGCCCGCTGCAATCAATATCGATATTGATGAGAATGGTGAGACTGTCGGCTTATTCTAAAGATACAAAAAAGACGTATACCTTGTATACGTCTTTTTTATTACAATTATTTTTGCTCGGTGATCCGTTTATACATCAATGTCTCAATTACTGCGATCATGCCGCAACGCGACGTAATATCAAGGTCGTCATAGGAAACGTCGTCAGCAAAGATATAAAAGTTCAGATCACTCATGTTCTGGATGATGTTGTTATCCGCACGCGTGATTGAAATGATCGTCGGCGTCGCTACGGTGACGATCTGCTCGATATATCGCGCGAGGATCTTGTTGTTACCTGAATAGGAGAGAACCAATAGTACATCTTCCCTTTTGATACGTTTGATGATGGATGCGATCTCGTAATCCTCTACCGGCGTTTCTACATCATAGCCGAGCACCATCAATATCCGGCGGATATAACGCGCCACATCTTCACTTAAGCCGCACCCCAGAATATAAACTTTGGGATAGCGATCCATGATCCTGTTGAATTTCTCGATTTTGTCATTGCTTATCACCTTTACGGCTTCGATCACATTTTTCAGGTATTCTTCCTGATAGTTTTCCTTGTGCATCACATTGGGAATGGTGATCTCTCGCGACGACATTTCCGTTAGCTGGATCATCGCCGTAAATTCTGCATAGCCCGAAAATCCGAGTTTTTTTACAAAGCGAAACAATGTTGTCGTCGATACAAAGCAC
>NZ_JAYFPU010000263.1:0-2557 GCF_034927525.1 Christensenella sp. | reverse complement strand
GAGCGCACGCGGGAGATCGGCATCCGTAAGGCGATCGGCGCAGGGCGCAAGCGCATCCTGCTGCAATTCCTGATCGAAGCGCTGGTGGTAAGCACCCTCGGGGGGCTCATTGGGGTCGCCGCTTCATGGGGCTTGCTCACCATCCTGTCGTTCGCGCTTGATACAGCCTATACCATGTCCGGCAGCATCACGCTGCTTGCCGTGGCCTTCTCGATGGCCATCGGGGTGATCTTCGGCATCAATCCCGCCAATAAAGCGGCCAAGATGGCTCCCATCGACGCACTCAGGACAGAATAAAAAAACAAGGACTGTCTTCCAAATACGGCGGACAGTCCTTGTTTTATGCCACCAGCTCAATCATCCGGCTTTTCATACAAAATAGTAGTTTGTGTCCCATGCGGGAATATACGGAAAATGCCGCAGGTACACCTTATAATCGTCGCGCATCTCCCGCACCAGCAGCGGGAGACGGAACATGTCGTCGTTTCTGTGATACGCAGATACGAGCATCTTGGGACGGTATTTTTGTATCGTCTCTTTTGCCCCGCGCAGCGCGGCAGCCTCCTGCCCTTCTACATCCAGCTTGATGTACGTTACCTCTTGCCCGCCGAGTATACTGTCAATGCGCTGTGCACATATTGTCTTTCCCTGCGCGCCCACGGCCGAATTGCGCCCGCCGCGCGTGTCAAAACGAATGTATGTGTCCTCATCATATGCCGCACAGTTGCAAAGCATTCTATTTCCAAGTCCCTCGGTTGATTTTTCCAGCCTGCGGAAATTTTTCTCGTCCGGCTCGATGGCGACGATCTGCCTATACCCACCTGCGTATTGCATAAATTCCGCGATCGTGTCCCCTGTGTATGCGCCCGCGTCCACGTATGTTTCCTGGTCACTGAGCCGCAGGATATCGCGGTACACTTCCCCGGCGCTGCTTTCACAATCAAACAGATCGTCAAGCTTTCCGCTTACCTTATAGTGCAGCATATCCATAAATGTCCGCCGGGAGAGGTCGTCTTCAAGCATCCTGTACGCGGCTTGCATCTCCTGCGCATATTTTTTTACATAGGCTGTATCAAACGCTTCTCCCCCGCCGACCACCGGCACGTCCGGCGCGTATGTTTCCTGCACTGCCGCAATGTCCTTGATGCGCTGCATCACCTCCGGCAGTTGCGTGCCGAACGCGACCAGCACGATCATATCGCCAAAACGTTCCTTTGCCTGTGCATAGGTTGTCACTTCGAACCCGCGAAATCGCTGCCCACGGCAAAATTCGTCGCTCGCAAACACCCCCGCAGCGGCAATGCCGCGCCGCCCAAGCTCGTCCAGTATCTTGTCTGCGCCGTCGCCCATGCCGTACAGCACAATAGGCTTTTTCGTCTCATTCAGGTGCTCCCACAGCGAAACCTGTTCTAAAAATTCCATCATAGTATTATTTTAGCATATACCGTTGTTTTGTGGTATAATAAACGGACTTGGTCAAAAAACGGTAATGGAGTAAAAAATGATAACAGTAACAAATTTAAGCCTTAATTTTAGCGGAACAAACCTGTTTTCAGGGGTGAACCTCAAATTCACACCGGGAAACTGCTATGGCATCATCGGCGCGAACGGCGCCGGAAAATCGACGTTTCTGCGCATCCTCTCGGGCGATCTAGAATCCACGACAGGTGATGTGCATATTCAGGAAAATACGCGTATGTCGGTCTTAAAGCAGGATCACTTTGCATTTGACGAATATACGGTGCTCGAAACTATCATGATGGGCAATCCGCGCTTGGCGGAGATCACAAAAGAAAAGGACGCGCTTTATGCAAAACCTGATTTTCCAGAGGAAGACGGCATCCGCGCGGGCGAGCTGGAAGGCGAATTTGCAGAGCTCAACGGCTGGGAGGCAGAATCAGACGCTTCCAAGCTGATCCAGGGGCTCGGCCTTAGCGAAGACATTCTCTATCAGCAAATGTCCTCCCTGCCTGATAACGAGAAGATCAAAGTGCTGCTTGCACAGGCGCTGTTCGGTCAGCCGGATATCATCTTACTTGACGAGCCTACCAACCATCTGGACGTGTCGAGCGTACACTGGCTGGAGGATTTTCTGATGGACTACGAAGGTACGCTCATCATCGTGTCGCACGACCGTCATTTTCTCAATACGGTATGTACGCACATGGTGGACATCGATTATAGCAAAATCAAAATGTACGTGGGCAACTACGAGTTCTGGTACGAATCAAGCCAGCTGATCCAGAGAATGACGCGCGACCAGAATAAAAAGAGCGAAGAAAAGGCAAAGGAGCTGCAGGCATTCATCCAGCGCTTCTCCGCCAACAAATCCAAATCCAGGCAGGCGACCTCGCGTAAAAAGCTTCTCGAAAAGCTTGAGTTCGAGGAAATGCCCGCCTCCTCCCGCCGCTATCCGTTCGTGGGCTTCACGCCCGACCGCGAGATCGGCAAAGAGGTACTGACTGTGGAGCACCTCAGCAAAACGATCGACGGCGAAAAGGTATTAAATGATATCAGCTTCACCGTGGGACGCGAGGACAAGATCGTCTTCTTAGGC
>NZ_JAYFPU010000337.1:0-3511 GCF_034927525.1 Christensenella sp. | reverse complement strand
GTACCGGTTGTTCTTGACAGCATCGCCGTGACGACGCCGCCGGTGAAAACGACGTACACCGAAGGTGAGTCGTTCAGCAGCATGGGTATGGTGGTGACGGCGACGTATTCTGACAGTACAACAGCGCCGGTGACGGGTTATACCTACAGCCCGACGGGCGCTCTGACGACGGCTGATACGAGCATTACCGTGAGCTATGAAGAAGGCGGCGTGACCAAGACAGCGACGACGCCCATTACAGTGAACGCGGTACCGGTTGTACTGGACAGCATTGCTGTGACGACGGCACCGACCAAGACGACATATACAGAAGGCGAAAGCTTTGAGACCGCCGGTATGGTTGTGACAGCGACGTATTCTGACAGCACGACAGCGCCGGTAACGGGCTATACCTACAGCCCAACGGGAGCGTTGAGTACGTCGGATACTGAAATTGTAATCACATATGCAGAAGATGATGGGCTTACTAGGACGCTGATCACCAGAACGACGACAATACCGATCACGGTAAGTGCGCTGCCTGTAATGCTTGACAGCATTGAAATTACGTCAGCACCGATGAGGACAGAATATATGGTAGGGGATACCATCGATCTTGCAGGCATCGAAGTGACGGCGCATTATACCAATGGCGGCATGGACAGAGTGTTAAGTGATGGTGAGTATACGGCCGACCCGGTGGATATGAGTACGCCGGGAACAAAGGATGTGGTCATCAGGCATATGGCGGACGGGATAGAAAAAACATACAGCTTCACGATCACTGTGAGCGAAGCGTTGACGCCTGAGCCAACGCCGACACCTGAACCAACGCCCGCGCCGACACCCGAGCCGGAAGCAACACAGACGCCGGAAGCCGGTGTGGCAGCGACTGGCAGCGATGATGATACCGGTGCAACAAGCGACGAGATTCCTAAAACAGGGGTAGAGGACATCAGGCCTGCAATGAGCATTTTGTTTATGATGGCAGCGGTGATGATCTTTATACTTCTGGCCAAAGTGGTAGAGCGGGACGGAAAATATCTGAGAAAGTAATGGGAAACAGAAGGAAAAATGGCGAAGCATAGTAAAAAAACAAAAAAAGGAGCATGGATATGGATCGGGATCGTGGCGTGTATCTGTGTGATGATCTATGCGGGATTCCAGATATATTCAGAGACCGAGGAAGACAATATGGGAAACGGCGCCTATCTTTCCTTAAAAGAGACGATCACAAGCATCGAACCTGCAGGAGCGAGCGCTGGCAGCACGGCAACAACCGGGCAACGGGTCGATATTCCTGCATTGAAGAAGATCAGCGGCGATGCCGTGGGCTGGATCTATGCGGAGGGGACGCCGATCGATTATCCTGTCATGCAGGGTGAGGACAATTCGTTTTATCTGAACCACCTGTATGACGGGACAAAAAACAGGCTTGGATCGATCTTTTTGGATTATCGCAACGCGCAGGATTTCTCGGATCAGAATTCGATCCTTTACGGGCATCACATGAAAAGCGGGAAGATGTTCGCGGCGCTGGAGAAATACAAGGAGCAATCGTACTACGACGGACACCCGTCCCTCACGCTTGATACACAAAACGGTTCGTACCGGGTAGAGCTGTTGGCGGGATATGTGGTGGATGGATCGGTCAACGATCTGCAACTTAACTTTGGAAACGGAGAGGAGTTTCTCTCCTTTGTGGAAACGGTCAAGGGAAAATCTACGTTTCGATCGGATGTGGCGGTACAGGGGACAGACAGGATCGTGACAATGGTCACATGTACGTATGATTTTCAAAATGCAAGATATGCGTTGATCGGAAAACTGGTAAGTATATAGACGGCGACAGAAAAAGCGTTAAGGCTGTGACAGACCGTCGGGATGTGTTTATAATAAAGGATATAGATATGAATTATAATCTGAAAGAACGAGGAAAAATGAAGAAAAGGATATTGTACATTTGCGTTGCAGTGGTCACGCTTCTTGCGATGAGCATATCTGCCTTTGCACAGGAGCTTCCGCCGGAACCGCAGGCATCGGAAGAACCGGCTGTCTCCCAGACACAGGATGCGGCAGAGCCCACAGAAGAAGCAACGCCGGAGCCACAGGAGTCGACAGCCCCTGCGCCGGAACCGTCAGCCGAACCGCAGCCTTCGGCAGCGCCGGAGTCTTCGACGCCGCCTGTACCGGAGGAGCCGGCAGCGCCTGTTGTAACAGAAGAACCAGCGGCAGAGACACCAAACGCACCACAGGAAGCTGTAAATGTGCCGGAGCCCTCAGAAGCGCCGGAGAAGATTTATGACGCGCCCGCGATCTTTTTAAAGGGAATCGTGGCAAAAGGCAATGATGATACGCTGCAGCTGACCGAAGAACAGCTTGAAGATATTGAAAGAGCGCTTCAGGAAAATCTTTCGCCTTATCGCAAGGAAGTCGTGATGCAGGCGTACTCCCTTGTGGGTAAGGTCAATTATTTCTGGGGTGGCAAGAGCACGGAAACGGGCTGGGATATTCGATGGGGCAATGAAGCGATCGTGGGAAGCGCGGGCAGCGAGCAAATGGGCAAAACGCGCGCATATGGCCTCGACTGCAGCGGATATGTGTTGTGGAGCTTTGTCAATGCGGAGGAAAGCCTGACGGCTCGTGGCGAGATCGAAACCATGACCAAGGCTGAGGTAGTCAACCGCACCGGATATGGAACGGCGGGGCAGTGGGAGCTTTCGAAAGAAATTTCGTGGGAGCAGGCACAGCCGGGTGATCTTGCGTTTTACGGAGCGCCGTCGCAGACGCCGCGCAACCATGTCGGGATCGTTGTGGGGACAAACGAAGAAGGACAGCTTTTGGTTGCGCATTGTTCCTCCACAAATAATAATGTAGTGGTCTCGGAAGCAAAACAAGCGGGTTTTCAGTATATACGTGAACTTAAATTTACAGAAGCGCGCGAAGCGGGGCTTCTGGCAGAGCAAGAGATCGTTGTAGCGGAAAACGGGATGCCAATGTTCCTGACACAAGAGCAGGCCTATCAGGGTGCAGTCGGCAATGGCTGGAACATGAATGAATAACGATAAAAATATCGCTTGGAGGATATCATTGATATGAAAACAAAAAAAATAGTGATCGTAGCAGCGCTGGTGGGCATTATGCTGGTTCTGGCAACAGCATGCGTATCGAAAACGGCTGAGAAGGTCAAGGTTGGAAACGAAGAAGTTGCGACGTTGTACTCTGTTGTTGGGGAAAGGGCAATCACGGGATCTTCCACCAGTACGGGGACGGACGGATCGAAAACGGAGCTTACCTATGGCGGCGGCGCGGTATCGATCGACGATGTGAACGGCTATATCTCTAAGCTTGTCAACGAGGACGGTTTTTTGATCACGCAGCAGGCGCAAAACGATGGGGAAGGACAAACTTACCAGCTTGGAAAACAGGCGGGTGAGGCCGGAAAAATAATTCTGATCGACTTCTATTTTGCGGATGGCGGAGATACTGTCATCACTTATACCCTGACAAGCGGTGAGGTTTCGCCGGTTTA
>NZ_JAYFPU010000280.1:0-1520 GCF_034927525.1 Christensenella sp. | reverse complement strand
GCGCTTAGAAAAACTGCAGGACGCCAAAAACGGACTGAGCGGCTATGTGCTTTTAAGTCTTGAAATTTTGATCGTCGCGGACATCATCGAGACGATCGTAAAACCGACGCTTGAGGATATTGTCCGCCTGGCAGCCATCGTGGCGATCCGTACGGTGATCTCTTATTTCTTAAATAAGGAGATACACGCGGCGGAAACAGGAAAGCAAAGAAGATTAACGGAAAACGAGGAAAACGACAATGAGTGAAAATTGTACGCACGATTGCGGGAGCTGCGGCGAAAGCTGTGCTTCTCGTCAGGCAGACCCGCAGGATTTTATAGAACAGCCGCATGAGTTGAGCACCGTGAAAAAGGTGATCGGCGTGGTGAGCGGCAAGGGCGGCGTGGGCAAATCGCTTGTCACCGCCATGATGGCGGTAAAGCTGCGCAGGAAGGGTCTTGTAACGGCGATCCTTGACGCGGATATCACCGGACCGTCCATCCCTAAAATGTTTGGCGTGACGGAAAAAGCGACCGGGGCGGGGGAGACGATCTTTCCTGTTTATACAAAGGAAGGCATACAGATCATGTCTGTAAACCTGCTGCTGCCGGACGAGACAACGCCCGTCGTATGGCGCGGGCCTGTGATCGGCGCGACAGTCAAGCAGTTCTGGACGGATACTGTATGGACGGATGTTGATTGTCTGTTTGTGGATATGCCGCCGGGTACGGGCGATGTACCGCTGACAGTCTTCCAGTCGCTGCCTGTTGACGGCATCATCGTGGTAGCGTCGCCGCAGGAGCTTGTGTCGATGATCGTCGGCAAGGCGGTGCAAATGGCAAACATGATGGATATCCCGATCCTCGGGCTGGTAGAAAATATGAGTTATCTTGCCTGTCCGGATTGCGGGAAAGAAATTTCAGTGTTTGGCGAAAGCCATATCGAGGAGACGGCCGAAAAATACGGTCTGAGCGTTCTCGCGAGGATACCTCTTGATCCGCATATTGCGCAGGCGGCGGACAAAGGAACGATCGGGGAGATAGAAGGGGAATGGCTTGATAGTGCGGCGGACGTCGTGGCGGTCTACCAAAAGGGGGAAGAAAAATGAGTGAAAAATCGAAGCAGGCGGAAGCCTATTTTAAGGAAGGGTACAACTGCTGCCAGGCGGTGGTGCTCGCATACGCAGACGAGGTAGGACTCGACGCGCAGACTGCCTTGAAGATCGCCGCGTCGTTTGGCGGCGGCATGGGACAGCTTCGGGAGGTGTGCGGCGCGGTTACCGGCATGTTCATCGTGGAAGGCATGAAGCGTGGCTATACTTCGCCGGAAGATAAAGAAGGCAAGAAGGCACATTACCAGCGCATCCGCGATCTGGCTGAGCAATTCCAGGAGCAAAACGGCTCTATTGTATGCAAAGAGCTTTTGGGTCTTGTGGAGACGCCGAAGGAATCAAACCCTGCGGAGCGTACGGCTGAATATTACAAAAAACGTCCGTGCGCAGAGCTTGAGGAATGCGCGGCAGCGATCGTGGAGAAAGGCC
>NZ_JAYFPU010000106.1:0-1984 GCF_034927525.1 Christensenella sp. | reverse complement strand
CATGGAAAAGGTATTAGTACGGGGGATTGCCCTGGATGAAAATATTGGGAAGATTTCAATTTTGGAAGTGCCGGATAAGCCGGGAATTGCCTTCCAGCTCATGAGTGCATTATCGGCTGCCAATATCCACCTGGATATGATTGTCCAGAACGTCAACCGGACGGCAGTTAACGATATTTCTTTCACCGTCAATGCCGATGAGCTTCAGGAGGCCGTAGAGGTTTCCCAAAAATTTGCCTTTGAAGTGGGGGCCCAGAAGGTCAGCTTTGACCAGGGCGTTGCGAAGCTCTCCATTGTCGGAACCGGCATCGTCGCCAATGCCGAAATCGCCTCGAAATTCTTCGAAGCCCTCTACGAGCTGGGCATCAATATCCAAACCATCAGCACCTCAGAAATTAAAATTTCATGCCTGATTGATAAAGAACGGGCTAAAGAAGCCATGGTACATATTCATAAGAAATTTGAAATGTAGCGATTTTAAAAACCCGGAAAGCCTCATGAATAGGGCATTTCCGGGTTTTATCATTTTTGACTGCCCCCGGGCATTAAGTTTGTTCAGCTTCTGGACCGATTTCCATTGGGCTCTCTGTTTCTAAGCAATCCGGTCATATTCCAAAACTGTCAATTCACTGGCCAGTGCCTCGGCACGATCCATGAGGGTGTCCAGCTTCTCAGCCACTGAAGCGGCGTAGAGGATTTCACCACACTGCTCACACCGCTGGCAGGGTACGTTCTTGATGATGACGATGCAGTTTTTCAAATCTGCAAAATAAGTGGTTACCCCGGGTTCCATGGTTCCGTTTTTACAGGTTAAGCATTTCATGTTATTTTTCCTTTCTTTTTTTCATGTCTACATCCCATTTATCGGAGTCGGGATAATAGGCCGTTATGACTTTAGCCGTTTTGCCATCGCTTCCAATGACGGTGTGTAACGGCAGCCCAGGGGGCGGAAACCCTAAAACCAGACAGCTGGGATGGGGGAAGTCCTCGGGATAATCCTCTATGATTTCACCGTTCATTACCGCCTGTCGGATTTGGATGGGCCGAATACCGCGCTGTTTGCATCGTTCGATGACGTGCTGGGTTAAAAAGACAGCATCTTTCTTATAGAGATTTCTTAATAATTCAATGGTTATCATGGTTACCCCTTCCCTAACTACTTTCTTCCCAGCCGCCAATAGGATTATGATGGCCGTCTTTAAATTTTTATCTGGAGGTTTAAAGATATGAAAAATGGTAATTTCTCACTCGGGGACACCGTCCGAAAACTTGAGGATTTAATGATCACACAGGACCAACTTAATCTTATTGCGGTTTTCATTTGGCCAAGTGACAAAGGTCATTAATCATTTTACGCAAGAATGCCTTATCTTCTTCGGGCAGTCTAGCGTAGTAGAGGATGATTTTTGCGATGAGGGGATCACTGCCATTACAGAGATCTGCACAGAAGGCCAACATTTCATCGTCTTCAGTCATCAAAACGAACATTTCACCTTCCCCAGTCCGAAACCACTCCTCATTTATTCGAAATTCAAAGCAGATGGATTTAACAACAGCATCGGAGGGGGTGCGAATATTGGCTTCATACGTTGCGATTGTATTTCCTTTTACGCCAACTCTCTGCCCCAATTCTTGTTGAGTTAGATTTAATTCTTTGCGGAGTTCTTTTAATCTTTCGTTCATGTTGTCTCCTTTGCGCATATTGTATTCTCAAAACTTCACATTGTCAATAAAAAGATTTGAAAAAGCATTGATGGGATTCATTATACGAAGTATAATCTTCGCATAATGAAGAATTGGTCATGCATTGTGATATTACAATATTGGTTGTAACAGGGAGGGCGCAGCCCCAATAAATTTATAAATTATTTAGAAAAGAGTGATCATTTCATTAGAATCTCTTGATATAATATAAATATAAAGGCATTTATTTTATGCAGTAATGAGGATTAAAAAAATGACATTAAAACGAAGAATTTTTTTA
>NZ_JAYFPU010000335.1:0-7466 GCF_034927525.1 Christensenella sp. | reverse complement strand
AACACCGTCATCACAAACAGCCCCAAAGTCTCTATGGAACTTGCCGGTAGCGCGCATCCCAGGGTCTACTCGACAGGCGGTCATTTACGGGAAAATTCGCTGTCTTATGTCGGACGCTCCGCCAAAAACGCAGTGGAGCTTTTCAACTGTGATATGATGTTCTTTTCCTGTGTAGGAATATCTCCCGAAAGCGGGATGACCGATACCAGCGAAGAAGAAGCGGAACTCAAGGTAACGATGATGAAGCGTTCCCGTGTTAAGGTCGCCATGATCGATTCCTCGAAATTTGATCTTGTCACATTTATTAAAATCTGCGATTTCAGCGCAATTGATTACCTGATCACAGATAGGGAGCCTTCCCTTGAATGGCGGCAGGTCTTCAAACAAAATAACGTTGAATTGATGTATCCATAACCGCGGCGCAGCCGAATTCGCTCTCCTCTTTCACGTCGTCACGCAAATGCCGGTACAAGGAAAACTTTTCTTGATAGAAATCATCGAACGCATGGGCCGGCTCCAGGGTTTCCCTGACCACCGACATATTTTGCGCCGCTTCCTCTATGCTGCCGTATTCCCCCAGTGCCGCCGCGCACACGGCGGCGCAGCCCAGCGCGCCCGCTTCCGACGTGGTCAGTACGCTTACCGGAATTTGCAGAATGTCCGCCTTTAATTGCAACCATGCCTTACTGTTGCATCCTCCTCCGGTGCAGACGAGCCGTTCTGCCCGGACACCCAGCATCCGGATTTTTTCCAGATTCAGCTTCTGGTCGAATACCAGCCCTTCCAGAATCGCTTTGTAAAGCATATAGCGGTCTGTTCCAATATCGATTCCCGTAATTGCCATCCTTGCCGAAGCGTCCATATAAGGCGTGCCGCTCCCCATAAGATATGGCTGTACCATGATACCGGTCGGGGCCTTGGGCATATTTTTTTCAAACAAAGCATACGGCGGAGATTTTTCATCCGAAAAGGTGTCAAAAAACCATTTGATCAGCAATCCCGACGTCGGGTTATATGCTAACGTACAATATTTCCCTTTTTCCCACACCAGCTCAGCCGGCAGGTTGGTTTCTTTTGTAACGCCCGGTGCCGGCCTTTTTTCAAAAACAGGCGTCATACATTCGGACGTTCCCATTGAACAGGCCACCGTATTCTTTCTCAGCCCTGCGCCGATTGCATTGACCGGCTGGTCATGCCCTCCCGCTACAACTTTCGCGCTCGGCGAAAGCCCTGTCTCGCGCGCAACGCCTAAGAGGAGCTTCCCTACGATCTCGCCGGTGAAAACCGCCGGTGAAAACAGGGAACGCTTCATATCAAACACCTGGAACAGCCTGTCGCTCCATTCCGCCTTTTCTATGTCAAAAAGCATGGTTCGGCAGGCGGAAGAACAGTCCACCGCAGCGCAGCCGCTTAGCCGGTATTGGATAAAATCCCCGATGAGCAATACCCTTTTTGCATTTGCGCAGACTTCCTTTTTGCGTTTCTTTAAATACAATAGTTTGGCAAGGCTGTAGGTAGGCGAGGGAACCAGTCCGCAAACAGAGATGATTTCATCGCTGCCGATCCGTTTCATTTCTTCTTCGAATTCCCGCTCTCCCCTGCGGTCCGTACTCACCATGACCTCGCAGAGCACTTTATCGCTACCGTCTAA
The DNA here is from genome assembly GCF_034927525.1 of Christensenella sp. Lineage (NCBI taxonomy): Bacteria > Bacillati > Bacillota > Clostridia > Christensenellales > Christensenellaceae > Christensenella > Christensenella sp. The sequence goes on along the minus strand of NZ_JAYFPU010000335.1, from coordinate 5,815 downwards.
AACCACGAACGCCTCGCCAAATGAACTGACGGATATGGCGGCTACCAGCTTTCCAAAAGGCCCCGCCGCTTCCCGCAGCACAATTTTGGTTTTTTTCCATATGTTTTCCGCATCCAGCGAGCGCGTTCCGTCTGCACGGAGCAAAAAATCATATTCCCGATACGCCCTCTTTTTTTCGTTTCCTTTTTCGTCAAACACAACAGCCTTTACTCCGCTGGTGCCGACGTCTAATCCACAAAAATACATGTTGCCCGCATCTCCCGGCTTACGACCCATTTTTAGAATAATGCCTGATTGTGAGCGTGAATAAAATGATCACGCCATTGATCAGGTATAATATCCACTGGTCGATCCCCAGAATCAAGATACCGTTTGCAATCATCATCAGAAAAAACGCGCCGATCAGCGTACCCGGTATGTTGCCTTCTCCTCCGGAAAGGGATGTCCCGCCAATCAGCGTCGCCGCAATTGCCGTCATCATGTCCGACGTAATCATGGTCGGAGAGGCGTTCGATGTTTGTGCCACGCCCAGCATTCCTGCGAAAAACGAGAAGATCGCACAGATAATGAAGGATGTGACGAGCGTCATATTGACATTGATACCTGCAAAAAGCGCCGCTATTCTGTTGTCCCCTGTAAAGGCGAGATTTTTGCCATAACGGGTCCGGTGCATCAGGAAATAGCATACAACCGCGAGGCCCGCCATCCACAGTACAATAACGGGAAAGCCGTTGATGTTCGATCCGAATGCATTCAAAAACGCTTCGTTGCTCACCACCACCGGCGCCTGGTTTGTCACGATATAAGCAAACCCCTGGCAAATCATGTACGTTGCCAACGTAATAATGATACTGGGGAGGTTCGCCTGGGAAATGATCACCCCGTTGATCGTTCCTACCACTACGGCCACCAGCAGCGCCGCCAGGATTGCCAAGAACACGTTGGTTCCGTTTTTCAAAAGCACCGCCAGGATCGCTCCACACAATGCGGGAAGCGTACCAATAGACAGGTCGATTTCACCAGCCGTAATGACAAAGGAAATCCCCAGTCCCAGTACGGTAATGATACACATGGAACGCAATATGGTGAAAAAGTTCCTCGGCGTAAAAAAGCCGCTTGTGCTGACCGCAAATATAATAAATAGTAAAATTGTCGCATACAGCAGTATGCTCGTTTTGGATAATGCTTTGCTTTTCAGCGTCTTTCCGAAGCTTGCTGCCTCCGATTTCATAATACGCTACCTCCTGCTTTCCTGTCTCTCAAAATATTCATGCGATCAACCCCGCTTTTTCCTTGCTGCGTTTTTCCATGAAGCCGCTGACCGTCAGGATTCCAATGATTACCGTTCCGACAATGATGTTCGTTACCCATGGCATAAAGCCCATGTTAAATAAAGCGTTCGATATGATCGCCAGGAAAAATGATCCGGCAAAAGCGCCGATTGCCGTGCCTTTTCCGCCCGCAAGCGAAGTACCGCCGATGACGGATGCAACGATCGCGTTCAAAACAATGCTTTCTCCCGCCCCTACGGTTGCAAAGGACGAACGCGCCATATCGATGACCCCAGCAAAAAACACAAATCCCGAAGCAAGGACAAACGACATCGTCACATAACGTTTTACATTGAGACCATAAATTTCCGCAGCGCCCCTGTTATCGCCCACGCAATGCAGGTTCCTGCCGAACTGCATCTTATGAAGAATGAAGTATGCCGCCGCCAGCAGGACAAGCATCCATAGAATCATTTTAGGGATACCGCCCAGCGTACCTCCAAATACATTGAGAATATCTTCATTTTCCATGGCGACCGGTTTATTGCCCGTGATAATTCTTGTATACCCCATCGCTATCCCCTGCATACCTAGGGTTGCAATAAAGCTTGGAACACGGCATACCGATACTACAAGGCCGTTTCCCAGCCCCATCAGCAGCGTGAGCAACAACGCGCATATAAAAGCGATTACAATATGCACCCCCGCCTGATACATCACAGCGATCGTGCATGGCGCAACCGACATCATCGCTCCAATGGATATGTCGATTTCCCCCGTTGTAAGAACGAAAGTAACCCCCAGGCTCAGGATACAGATAAAACACATTGTTGTAAGGATGGATGTCAGGTTCACCAGCGAGAAAAAATTGGGCACCAGAAAGGAAAATATGATGCATATTCCTATAATGGCGAAATAGATCATCGATCCACGCGATTTCCACCACTTTGTTTTTTGATTCTTTATTTTTTCCATGTCTGCCTCCCTCTCTATTTGGTGCTTTCTTCGATAATCAGAGCTTTATTGGCTTCGTCTGCGTCCATAACGCTTACCAGCCTGCCTTCCCTGATAATCGCGACGCGATTGCAGATTCCGACGACATCGTCAATTTCCGCCGTTGAGATCACGATCGTTTTCCCCTGGTTTGCAATATCCAGCAAAATCGACCTGATTTCGTCCTTGGCCCCAATATCGATTCCCAGCATAGGTTCGATGACCATCAGAATGTCCGGATCGATTGCCAGCATCCTCGCAAGCAGCGCTTTTTGCATATTACCGCCGCTCAGGCTGGTTAATTTTGCGTCCATATCGGAAAGGCCGCGTATTTTCAGCCTGTTTGCAATATCAATAAATTTCTTCGGTTTTTCAGCGCGCTTAACTTGAAGCATTTTTTCATGCATATTCAAATAGGCGACGTCCATGTTCTCCAAGATAGATTTCGTAGTAAATACGGTTTTCACACCGCGCTCCGGCAAATATCCCAGTCCGGCGCGTAAATTATCCTTTATGCGCCTGTGCTTTGTTTTCTTTCCGCCGACAATCGTCTGGCCTTGCGTGCTCTTATAAATTCCGAACATGGTTTCGAGAAGCAACGTCTGCCCCTGGTCGCGCAGGCCATAGATCCCGAATATTTCTCCCTTACGGAGGTCGAAGCTAATATCGGTAATCCCATCGTTTTCCGTGCTGAGATGATTTACGGACAGAGCAACCTCGTTTTTACAGGATGGTTTCACGTAATCCATGCCAGTATGGTCTTTCCCCGCGATCATCTCCACCACTTTCCTCGCGTCAAGATTATCCGTTCTCTCCGAGCTGATAATCTTTCCTTCCCGCATTGCAGTAACGCTGTCGCAGATTTCCAGGATTTCAGAAATCATGTGGGAAATAAAAACGATTCCCAGCCCCTTCTGGGCCAGTGTCTTCATGTGTGCAAACAGTTTTTCCCGCTCGTTTTGCGTCAGCCCCGCTGTCGTTTCGTCGAAGACGACCACCTTTGCTCCCGCGCGCAGGCAGCGCACAACTTGTATGATACGCTGGGTGACCGTATCCAGCGTATCCACGATTGTATTTCCGGCCAAATCAATATCAAAGTACTGTTTTAAGAGTTTTTCCGCTTCCTGAACGATATGTTTTTTTCTCGTTGTTTTCAGTATCTTGCTTTCCGCCTCTTTCTGTCCGACGAAAATATTATCCGCTACGCTCATTTGCCGCGCGATAACAAGTTCCTGCGGCACAATATAAAATCCGCGTTCCTGCGCGTCCTTGGGGGAATGAAGCTTTACCTGTTCCCCATAATAAGATATTTTTCCCTGATTGGGTTTGTGCATTCCGCCCATCACCTTGATCAGCACGCTTTTGCCCGCGCCGTTATGTCCGGCGAGCCCTGTTATTTCGCCTGCTTTCACTTCAAACGTCACATTGTCAAGTGCAGTAATTACTCCGAATTTTTTTGTGATTCCTTCTACTTTTACCAAAGTCTTCTGTATATCGGCCATCTCCTATACCCCGTTTCCACTGCATCGTGCTGCCGTGGAAGAAACATATTCTTCCACGGCGCACGGCCAATTCTAAGAGTTATTGATCATATGTCCACTGATTTTCAAGCGCCATAACCTCTGCAGGGATGTCCCAGCCTTCCGGAGCAAGGATTTCGTAATTCGTTTTCAGGTTTTCATATACCGATACCGGCGTAGGCGGAGCCGCGACGAACTTCGGCGAATTTTCGCTTCCGTCGAGCAGATGCCTTGCATACATCAGCATAATATTCTTTCCTGCGCCATACCAATCCTGCCCTGCAAATGCCGCCGTATAGTTATTGTCCGGCCCGTCAGTCGCCATGGGCACCGCGATCGTCGCGTCCGTATCAATCGTAACCATTGCAATATCGCCCCAGGCAGTGTAACCCATTTCCTTGAGCAGCGCCTGTGCCTGGTCTGCCGGCGGATTCGCAAAGTCAATCAGCAAAAGCTCGATGTCCGGATTTGATGCCAGCAAACCGGAAATTACCTGTTTGGCGTTGCCCGGCGCGTCATACCATTTGTCGATCACTTTAATATCCGGATTTGCTTCAAATACATCGTTCCATCCTTCATAACGCTGCCAGCAGGTATGGAAAGAACCGGAATGCCCGTTCTCCCAGCCAACGACGCCGATCGTTCCCTTGCCGCCGAGAATATCCACTGCGGCCTGCGCGGAATAAACGCCCGCGAGATAGTTATCCGCATCGGATACGCCAATCAGGTTTTCGTGATTCCAGTCGACGTCAAACGGAGCCGCACAGATGAACCCAACCTTTGTCTTATCCATGATCTTTTTCAGGATTTCACTGGATGCCGCCATATCTACGCCCAGCGTGAAAAACGCGTCATACTGGTCGGCGATCGCTTCAAACCTAACATAATCGTCCATCTGACTGTTGCCTGTTTTGTCGGCTGCGATCCAAATATCCGAAATTTCAATTCCCAGGTCATCCGCTACTTCCTGCATCCCCGCGACCTGCCATTTACCAGCGTCATCCAGCGCGTCCTTTTCGATCGCAACTTTAAGACCCATAGAGCGTATCTGTTCTTTCTCTTCGTCCGTCAGCGCCAGCTTTGCAGCGTCCTCGCTGGGAATTCCCTCGTCCATCGACATATCCTGATAGACTTCCTTGCCGACAGGGGAATATACGTCCATAATATCTTCCTGCGTAAGCTTGTGGTATCTTCCTTCCTCTCCTGCCGGCTGTACGCTTGCAGATTCCGTGCCCTCGCTTTGGGACGCGGCAGCGTCAGAAGCCGCCGGCGCAGCGCTTTCCGCGGGAGCTGTCCCCGCCCCCTGGCACCCGAAGCATGCAAACACCAGAAATACTGCGATTGCAACCAATAGAATCCTCTTTGACTTTTTCATTTTTTTCCTCCTCAGTTATTCTTTTTTGCGGATTATCCGCCGCCGAAAAACAATTCGTTTTCAGCAAATTCTATTTGACGCCCATATGGGCGGTCAATTTCCCTGCTTCAATCCCAGACAAATACAACTTTTTGCGCCTCATGGGAATCGAACAGTTCAAATGCCTGTGCAGCCTCCCCGATCGGGAAAACATTGCTGCATATCTTTTTCAAAGCAATATTTTTGCGAATGATAAACTCGCTCAACTCTTCCCAGTCCGCCCGGTTAAAATACCAGCATCCCGTCATATGGATGAGCCTGCGGATGAACTGATCCGCCGGATTGATTGTACATTCCTTATTCTCGCCGATCAGGCCCACATATCCCCTGCTTTTGATACAGTCAATCGCATTGTTTTCCCCGATACTGTTCCCCGAACAATCGATTGCGACGTCCGCGCCCTTGCCGCCGGTGAGCTGCTTAATGTATGCCACCGAGTCCTGTTGTTTCGGATTCACAATATAATCCGCCCCTAGTTCCCGCGCGAGAGCGAGACGTTTTTCGTCCGTATCAACGGCGATCACAGTTGCTCCGAAACCCGTTGGCATTAATATCCCGCCGCAGCCCATCGGTCCGATTCCGAAAACCGCGACCGTCTTGGCCCCGTCCACACAAAG